>NZ_JASCPQ010000096.1:0-19988 GCF_029959305.1 Pseudomonas sp. PS01297 | reverse complement strand
AAAATCAAGAGCCCCCTCACCCTAGCCCTCTCCCGAAGGAGAGGGAACCGATTGGGGGATGCTGAAGATATTCGCTGTCCTGTTTGCTGCGCGACAGCGCGGCGTCGTAGACGGTGCGGCAGCTCCTACAGGCGAGGTGTAAGGTTTATTAGCTGTGCAGTGCCCGCTCGTAGGCGGCCAGCACGGCTTCGTGCATGGCCTCGGACATCGTCGGGTGCGGCAGGATGCTGTCGATCAGTTCCGCCTCGGTGGTCTCAAGCCCACGGGCGATGACGTAGCCCTGGATCATTTCGGTGACTTCTTCACCCACCATGTGTGCGCCCAACAGTTCGCCGCTGTCGGCGTCAAAGATGACTTTGACGAAACCTTCGGTGGCGCCCATGGCGATGGCCTTGCCGTTGGCCACGAAGGGGAATTTACCGACATTGATCGCCTTGCCGGCCGCGCGTGCCTGGGCTTCGGTGTAGCCGACGCTGGCCACTTGCGGGTGGCTGTAGGTGCACGCAGGGACGCTGAGCGGGTTCAACGGATGCGGGGTTTGCCCGGCGATTTTCTCCACGCAGATCACCGCTTCGTGGCTGGCCTTGTGCGCCAGCCATGGCGCCCCGGCAAGGTCGCCAATGGCGTACACGCCCGGTTCGTCGGTGCGGCAGTATTCATCGACCTGCACATGGCTGCGCTCGACCTTGACCCGAGTCCCTTCGAGCCCAAGGTCTTCAACGTTGCCCACAATCCCCGCCGCCACCAGCACCACATCGGCCTGTAACGTCTCCTGGCGCTTGCCTTGCAGTTGCACCTGGACGCTGCCCTGCTGGACGCGGCTGCTTTTGACTGCGCACCCGGTGTACAAGTTGATGCCTTCGCGGGTCAGCGACTGGGCCACGTGGGCGCTGATGTCCTGGTCTTCGACCGGCAAGATGCGCTCGGCCATTTCCACCACGCTGACCTGGGCACCCAGGGCGTGGTAGAAGCTGGCGAACTCGATGCCGATGGCGCCGCCACCGATGATCACCAAACGCTTGGGTATGCTTTTTGGCACCAGCGCTTCGCGGTAGGTCCAGAAGTGTTGGCCGTCTGGCTCCATGCCCGGCAACACACGGGCCCGTGCGCCGGTGGCAAGGATGATGTGCGCCGCACTTAGCTGTTGTTCGCCCTGTTCGCCGGTCACGCTCAGACGCTGCGGGCCATTAAGCTGCCCATGGCCGTTGAAGACCTGGACACGGTGTTTTTTCATCAGCCCGCTGACGCCGCGCTGCAACTGCGCCGCCACGTCGCGGGAGCGTTTGACGATGGCCTCCAGGTCCGGTTTGGCCTGGCCCACGTCAATGCCAAAGCCTTTGGCATTGCGGATAAGGCGCAAGACGTCGGCGCTGCGCAACAAGGCTTTGGTGGGGATGCAGCCCCAATTCAGGCAGATCCCGCCCAAGTGGGCCTTTTCGACCAGCGCCGTGCGCAGGCCCAACTGGCTGGCACGGATCGCCGCGACGTAACCGCCGGGGCCGCCGCCCACCACGATCACGTCGAAAGTGTTATCGCTCATGGGGACTCCCTCAAATCAGCATGCCCAGCGGGTTTTCCATCAGGCCCTTGAACACGGCCAGCCATTGCGCTGCCAGTGCGCCATCCACGGCGCGGTGGTCTACCGACAAGGTGCAGCGCATGACCGCTCCGGCTTTCAGCTCGCCGTCTTCAACCACCGGCTTCTGCTGGGTCGCGCCCACCGCCAGAATCGCTGCGTGAGGCGGGTTGATAATGGCGCTGAATTGCTCGACGCCAAACATGCCCAGGTTGCTGATGGTGAAGCTGCCGCCCTGATATTCCTCGGGCCGCAGGCGCCCGTCACGGGCACGCCCGGCCAGTTCTGCGACATCGGCGCTGATCTGCGACAAGGCTTTGCCGCCCGCGTTGCGCACCACCGGGGTAATCAGCCCGGTGTCCGTGGACACCGCCACGCACACATCGGCCTCGTGGTACTGGCGCAGCGCAGTGTCGGTCCAGGTCACGTTCATGGCCGGTACCTGGCGCAGGGCCACGGCCACGGCCTTGACGATAAAGTCGTTGATCGAGATTTTGCGCGGCGCGCTCTGGTTGACTTGCTCACGCAAGGCCAGCAAGCGCTCCATGCGAATTTCGACGTCCAGGTAAAAATGCGGGACCGTGGCCTTGCTCTCTACCAGGCGACGGGCAATGGTTTTACGCATGCCGCTGTGGGGGATTTCATCAAAGCCCGGGCCACTGACCGCGGCCGCAACCACCGGTGCAGGCGCTACGGGGGCGGCGCTGGCGGCTTCAACGTCGCGCTTGACGATGCGGCCGTTGGGGCCGCTGCCTTTGAGGCTCGCCAGGTCCAGCCCTTTGGCCGCCGCCAGACGGCGGGCCAAGGGGCTGGCAAAGACCCGACCCGTTTGCGCGGGCTGCGCAGCGACAGGCGCAGGTACGACAGGCGCCTCATCGGCTACCGGCGCGAGTGCAGCCTGTTGCGCGCCCGCCTTGGCCAGCAACGCGGCAATGTCGACGTTGCTTTCACCTTTGGCAAACAACACACCGATGGGCGAGCCGACTTCCACTTCGCGGCCCGCCTCGACGAGGATTTTACCCAGCACGCCCTCTTCTTCAGCGGCCAGTTCTACCAGGGCTTTTTCAGTTTCGATCTCGGCAATGCAATCACCCACGGCGATTGTTTCGCCTTCTTTGATGGCCCAATTCTGGATGGCGGCGTGGGTCGCGTTGGCCGACACCTCGGGCATGTGCAAGAGCTTGGCCATCAGGCACTCCGGTGGTTGAAAAGGTCAGGACGGTAGGCGGCGATGTCGGCGTACTCGACCAACTCCAGCACGTTGCCTTCCGGATCGCGGCAAAACAGCGCTTTCACCTCGGGACGCAGTTGGATCGCCTCGTCACCGGCGAAAAAGCTCGCACCGGCGCGCTTCAGGTCAGCGACCAGACTGGCGATGTCTTCGACGATAAAGGTCAGGTAACTGGCGTTCTGGCGGTCGAGGATCAACCCGTCGACATGCCGGGTGGGCGTGCGCTCCGGGGCAAGCAATTTGATCCGCTCGCCGTAAGGCGTCTGCAAGCGCACCACGCTGTAACCGCCTTCGCTCAGCCCCACGCGTTGCGCAGCGGCGGCGGGCATTTGCACCTGGGCGACAAAGGTAAAGCCCAGCACGTCCTGATAGAACCGGCTGAGGGCCGGCAAGTCGACGCAGCAAATACCGACTTCCATTGGAACCAGCATGTTGACGCTCATGGACGTGCTCCTTTTTCGCGGATGACCTGTTGCAGGCCTTCAACCACTTCTTCGGTGCGGGCACTGGCGGCACGCTCCAGAACTTTGGAAATACTCGGCGAACCTTCACCGCCGGTAACCCGCTGAATCGGCTGGTCGAGCCAGTCGAAGCAACGGCGTTGCAATTCGTCTGCCAGCCAGCCGCCGTAGGACGTGCCACGGGCGCCCTGCTCGACAATCAGCACGTTGTTGGTCTTGCGGATACTCGCCTCTACCGTGGCCCAGTCAAAACTGGCGCGGTCGAGAAACCGCAGGTCGATGACCTCGGCGTCGATGCCGGTCTGCTCGACGGCTTCCAGGGAATGCCCGACCATGCTCAGGTAAGTCAGGATGGTCAGCTCGCGGCCTTCGCGGCGAATGGCGGCAGTACCAAACGGGATCTGGTAGTCCAGGTCGTCAGTCGGCACTTCACCGGTCTGGCTGTACAAGTCGACATGTTCGATCACCAGTACCGGGTCTTTGCAGGCCAGCGCGGTGTTCATCAGGCCGATGTAGTCAAACGGCGTCGACGCGGCGACGATGCGCCAGCCGGGGCTGGTCACGTAAATGCCCGCCGGGTCCATGGAGTGCTGCGAGCCGTAGCCGGTGCCCATGGCGATTTTGGTGCGCAGTACCAAGGGCACGTCGCTTTGCCCGCCGAACATGTGCCGGGCCTTGCCGATCTGATTGAACACCTGGTCGGCGGCCACCCACATAAAGTCCGGGTACATGAACTCCACCACCGGCTTGAAACGGCCATCGAGGGCCATCCCGCCGCCAAGGCCGCAGAAGGCGTTTTCGCTGATGGGCGTACCGAGAATCCGCTCCGGGAAACGATCTTTCAAGCCACGGGTGGCGCCGTTGGTGCCGCCCTTGAGGCGATGCACGTCCTCGCCCATGACCACGATGCTGTCGTCGGTTTCCATGCGCCGGTTCATCACATCGGCAATTGCGTCGATGAATTTGCGTTTTTCCAGGGTGCCGCTGTAGCTCGATTGCTCGCACGTGCGAGCATCGGCCAGCTCGCTGAGGTCGCCACGAATGCCCACGTCACGAAAGTCCGCTGCCGGCCATAGCTCAGGGCGAATCCGCCGTTTACCCGGCTTGCCGGACGGGTCCGCTTCCAGCAACTGCGCCGCTGCTTCGGCCATGGCCGCCTTGATGGTTTCACGCAGTGCGGTCAGACCGGCATCGTCGATCAGCGCGCGTTTTTTCATTTCAGTGGCCAGACGGTCCAGCGGGTCGCGGGCACGCCAGTGCTGTTCTTCTTCTTTGCTGCGGTAACCGAAAGCGCTGCCGGGGAACGGGCCATTCTGGTGGAAGAAACGGTACACGTCGGCTTCGATCACGGTCGGACCATTACCGGCACGCATGTGCGCCAGCGCTTGTTGCATGGCCAGGTACACCGCCAGCGGGTCCATGCCGTCGACTTTCCAGCTCGGGATGTTAAAGCCCAGGCCCCGGGCCGAAAGACGCGGTTCGGCGGTTGCTTCATCCACCGTGGTCGACACGGCGTAGAGGTTGTTCTCGATAAAGAAGCACAGCGGCAACTTCCAGGCCGCCGCCAGGTTCATGGTTTCCAGCACCGAACCGATGTTGACCGCGCCATCACCGAAATAGGTGACCGCCACGGTGTCGGTCTGCGCATACCGGTGGGCCCAGGCCGCGCCCGCCGCCAACGGCACACCGCCGCCAACGATCGCGTTGGTGCCCAGGGCGCCCGCCTCGGCCCATTGCAGGTGCATGGAGCCGCCACGGCCTTTGCAGAAGCCTTGGGCCAGGCCGAGGATTTCCGCCAGGGTGCGTTGCAGCAAATTCTGGATCGACGGGTTAACCGGCGCTTGCGGGTCAATGCCTTCGGGCATCAGGTACACCAGCGCCTTGGCCAGAAACTGGTGGTGGCCACGGTGCGAACCGTTGACTTCATCTGCCGCACCCAGCGGCACGATCGAACCGACCGCGCCGCCTTCCTGGCCGATGCTGGAGTGTGCCGGACCATGCACCAGGCCTTCTCCGGCCAGTTCCAGTACGGTTTCTTCAAAGGCCCGGATCAGGTGCAACTGGCTGAGCATGGTGCCCAGCAGCGCGGGGTCGGCCTGCTTCCAGTCGGCGTCGGTGGTACTCAGCTCGACCCACGGCGATGCCGGCGACAAGGCAACACTATTCGGCATGTTTACTTCTCCACAAAGAACTCAAAGCGACCGGCCCCTGCGGGCCGGCACAACGAAGGAAAGCTAGAAACCGTTAGCGGTCCAGCCGCCGTCCGAGACGTAGATTTGCCCGGTAATGAAGGTCGCGCTGCCAGAGGCCAGAAACAGCGCCAGCTCGGCCATTTCGCCCGGTTCACCCAGGCGGTGCAGCGGCGTGCGCTTGCTCAGTGCGTCAACGTCCAGACGGCCTGCGCGTTGCAGTTCATCCACCAGCGGAGTGCGGGTGTAACCAGGCCCGATGGCGTTGACGCGGATACCGTGGCGCGCCCACTCGACGGCCAGGCATTTGGTCATGGATACCACCGCCGCTTTGGTCGAGCAGTACGCGGTGCGCTCTGCGGAGTGCGACACGCCCCACATCGACGAGGTGTTGATGATCACGCCCGCCTGCTGCTCAATCATGTGCCGGGCAGCCGCCTGGGCGCAGATGAACACGCTGCTGAAGTTGATCTCTACGGCCCGGCGCCATTCGGCCGGGGTGATATCGAGGGACGGTTTATTGATGGAAACACCGGCGTTGTTGAGCAGCACGTCAATGCGCCCGAAACACGCCTTGGCGTGAGCAAAGGCTGCGTCAATAGCCTCTTCGTCAGTCACCGACGCCTCGAAGCATTCAACCCGGGTATCAGGGAATTCTTGCCGGAGCTCGCCCTTGGCATCGGCCATGGCCTGAGCGTTGATATCGATCAGCAGCAAATGTGCGCCATTGCGCGCAAAGCCTTTGGCGAGGGCCAGACCAATGCCGCTGCCGCCGCCGGTGACCACCACCACTTTGTCCTGGATGCCGGCATAGGCGCTGTGCTGGAAAACAGGTGCAGAACTATCTGAATGGGACATGAGGTTCTCACTTATTTTTATAGCTGGTCATACATTTAAATTAACTTGTCAGACCAGTGACGAAAAACTAACCCGCAGTAAGGGCTCTGTCAAAGGAAATTGTTACCGGATCAGTCAACTCACCGATCAAAACAGCGCGAGGCTGTAGCTGACGATCAGGCGGTTATCGTCCACTGACGGGCCGAAACTGGAGCGCACCATGGCGTTTCTCCAGCGCAGGCCAAGGTTTTTCAGGGGGCCGCTCTGGATTACGTACGACACGTCAAAGTCGCGCTCCCACTCCTTGCCGGTGTTGCTGCCCGCCACCAGCACATTGTCGCCACTGACGTAACGCACAAAGGTAGTCAGCCCCGGGATGCCCATGGCGACAAAGTTGTAGTCGTAACGCAGTTGCCAGGCTTTTTCCTGGGCGGAGGCGAAATTGCGCACCTGAACATCGCTGGGCAACACAGTGGTGGTCGGGCTGAGCCAGATGGTTCCGTCGTCGCCATACATGCGCTGCCAGGCAGCCATTACCGTGTGCCCGCCGTGGGCGGCGCTGAGGGTGGTGAAGAACGAGCGGTTGTCTATTTTTCCGGCCTTGGCATCGCCCTGCTCTTCTGAGTCGAGCAAGCCGATATTGGTGCCCAGGGTCCAGTCGCCTACGGGTTGTTTGTGGGTGAACTGGATAAAGCGCTGCCGGTAAATATCCTCCAGCTCGGCGCCCCACAGGCCGACCATGGTGCGTTCCTGGTTGAAGCGGTATTCACCGCCCAGGTAGTTGTAACGGTCAGAGGTGGCGAAGGCGCGGCCATCGATAAACATGTCTTCGCGGTTGCTGGAATTACGCTGGGTGAAGGAGCGCATCTGCCCGGCATTCAGGGTCAGGCCGGTGATTTCTTTGGAGGTCAGCATCGCCCCCTGAAACGTCTGCGGCAGCAGGCGCGCATCGTTGTATTGGAGGATCGGCAGGCTGGGCAGCAGTTCACCCACTTTCAGTTCGGTCTTCGACATCTTTAATTTCAGCGCCGCGCCCAGGCTGGAAAAGTCATCCGCCGAGCCTTTGCCGTCGGCAGGCAGCAACAGCGTGCCCGCACGCCCACCACCACTGTCGAGCTTGACCCCGAGGCGGCCGATCAGGTCTACGCCTACCCCCACAAACCCTTGGGTGTAGCCAGACTGCGCATTGAGCAGAAAGCCCTGCGCCCATTCCTCGCTCTTGGCCTGGCTGGCGTTGCTGTCACGAAAGTCGCGATTGAAGTAGAAGTTGCGCATCAGCACGTTGGCCGTGGCGTCCTCGATAAAGCCATGCTCCTGCGCCAGAACCAGGCCCGGCAAGGCGCTCAGCAACAGCAGGGGTTGTGTGGCGATGTATTTATTCAGGTTCATTTTTATTGTTTTTCCTGTTGGATTTAAGACGCAGAAACCCCTGGCGAACGCGTGTTTCGCCATACCGTCGGGGGGAATTGGCAGGCGAACCTGCCGGGTTGAATGTTGCGGCTGGTGCTTTAGACCGCCAGCCACTCCTTCATCAAATCGGGATCGTCGGTCAGCGCTTGCGGCGTGCCTTCAAAAACAATCTGCCCGTGGCCCATCACGCAGACCCGCGAAGACACCTTCAGGGCGATGGTCAGCTTTTGCTCCACCAGCAGGATCGACACCCCGCGGTGGTGGATGTCGCGAATGGCCTCGGCCACCACCGCCACGATTTTCGGCGCCAGGCCCTCGGTGGGCTCATCGATCAGCAGCACTTTCGGGCAACCCAGCAGCGAGCGGCACAAGGTAAGCATTTGCTGCTCGCCGCCCGAGAGGTTGCCCGCGCCGGTGTTGCGGCGCTCCCGCAGCCTCGGGAAAAACTCGAACATCTGCTCGACCGTCCAGGCCGTGGCGCCCGGCGTTGGTTCTTGCTGGCCCATACGCAGGTTTTCTTCGACGCTGAGGTTGGCAAACACTTCGCGCTCTTCCGGGACAAAACCGACCCCGGCCCGACTGACCCGGTACGGCCTGAGCCCGGTCAATTCGCGGCCTGCCAGCTGGATGCTGCCCGCGCTGGCAGGCACCAGGCCCATCACCGCTTTCATGGTGGTGGAGCGCCCGGCGCCATTGCGCCCCAGCAAGCTGACCACTTCGTTGTGGCCGATGTTGAGGTTGACCCCGTGCAGCACGTGGCTCTTGCCGTAATGCACATGCAGGTCGCTGATCGACAGCAGGTTTTGCGGGGTCGCACTCATGCGCATTGCTCCTCACCCAGATAGGCTTCCTGTACCTGGCGATCTGCACGGATTTCATCCGGCGTACCGGTGGCGATGACCTGGCCGTACACCAGCACGCTGATGCGGTCGCACAGCGAAAACACCACGTCCATGTCGTGCTCGACAATCAGCAAAGATCGGCCTTGGGTCACCTCACGAATCAACTGCAAGGCGTAGTCGGTTTCTTCGTGAGACATGCCCGCCATGGGCTCGTCGAGCAGGATCACCCGCGGGTCACTGGCTAGGGTCATGCCGATTTCCAGTGCACGCTGCTCGGAGTAAGACAGCTCCGCCGCGCACACGCTTTGTTTGTCTTGCAGGCGCACTTGCTCCAACAGCTTTTCGGTCTGCTCGCGCACCTCGGGGTAACGCTGGACTGAACGCCAGAAGTGGTACTGCATGTGGTGCTTGCGCATGACGGCAATGCGCAGGTTTTCGAACACCGTCAGCCCCGGAAAAATGTTGGTGATCTGAAACGAGCGCGACAGCCCCAAATGGTTGATGTGCTCCGGCGAGCGCCCCTGAATCGGCGTATCGCCCAGCACGATCTTGCCGCTGGTGGGCTGCAACTGCCCGGAGATCAAGTGGAACAACGTCGACTTGCCCGCACCGTTGGGACCAATCACCGCATGCCGTTCGCCGTCGCGCAGTTCAAGCTCTGCGCCGCGAATGATGTGGGCCTCGCCAAAGGATTTGTGCACGTCGTGTAACTGCAGAATTGCGCGGCTCATGGGGCATCTCCTTCGGCTTGCAGCGTGAGTGCGGCAGGTTTGGACCCGCGTTCATCGTCCAGCAGGCGCAGCCATTGGCGCCGGGCCAGTTTGAGCATCAACAGCCCGGCCAGGCCCAGCAGCAGCGGCATGGCCCAGGTCAGTGGCGAACCAGGTAACCAGTCGCGGCCAAACAGGCTGATGGCGGGCCACGGCTGACCGGCAATCAGCAGCGCCTGGTAATCCTGGCTGAACACCCGTTGCAAGGTTTCGATGGCAAACACCACGGCCAGGCTCACCAGCGCAGCCGTCAGCAACGCCGTCACGGCAGCCGGGATCACCGCCAGCCAGCCGTTGCGCCGGATCTGCGCGCTCCAAGCCAGCACCAGCCCGGCCAGACCACTGGGCATAAACATCATCACCAGCACGAACAACAGGCCCTGATACAGCAACCAGGATTGGGTGAGGTCGGAGGCGGCGTTGCCAAAAAAAGTCATCAAGGCCGCGCCCAGAACCGGCCCGAGGAACACGTTAACCCCACCAATGTAGGTGTTGAGGACCACCTCGGCGGAATAGTGCATATCGAACAGCACGTAGTTGGCCGACTCCAGGTTCAGGGCCTGCAAGCCGCCGGCGATCCCTGAAAACATCGCTGACAGGGCAAACACCAGCACCCGCAAGCGGTGCACGTTGTAGCCGAGAAATTGCAGCCGGTGGCCGTTCTCGCGCAGGGCAAAGGTCAGGCGACCCATGGGCGTCAGCGTGAAGGCGTAGAGCAAGGCAATCGACATCACCACCCACACCAGGGTCAGGTAATAGACCTGGGTTGCATCGCCAAAATCCAGGCCCCATGCCGGGCTGCGCATGGACGAAATACCCGCTTCACCGCCAAACAGCGCGCTCAGGTGCGGAGCCAGCGAGTGCAGCAACTCGGCCAGCGCCAGGGTGATCATCGAGAAGTACACACCAGCGCGTTTGGTCGCGAACCAGCCCGCGCACACCCCGCAGATAAAACCACCCAGGGCGCCGATCAGCGGCAGCAAAGGTGTTGGCAGCAGGCCATGACCATTGAGCGCGTTCATCGCGTGCAGCGTGGCAAACGAGCCGACGCCAAAGTACGCCGCGTGGCCAAACGAAAGCATGCCGCCCTGCCCGCACAGCAGGTTAAAAGCACAGGCAAACAAGGCCGCGATCAGCATTTGAATGGCCGCGTTGACCATCGACACCGGTACAACAGCGGGCACCACAACGAGTGCCAGCAGCAAGACCAGCAGCAGGATTTTTGTGAGTTTCATGGTCTACCCCTTCTCGCCCATTAACCCGGACGGCCGGATCAGCAAAATCAGCAGCATCAGCGCAAATGGAATGGTGGCCGCGACGCTGGACACTTTGAGGGTCATCAAACCGCCCATTTGCCGGGCCCATTCACCGGCGCCAAACAGGCCGAACACCGATGCCAGGCTGAGGTCCACGCCCACCGCGAAGGATGAAATCAGGCCGATCAACAGCGAGGCGACCATCGCCCCGGCCATTGAGCCCAAACCGCCGACCACCACCACGACAAACACAATCACCCCAAGCTCCAGCGCCATGTTCGGGTTGGTGGTGTAGAAGGCGCCCGCCAGTGCACCTGCCAGCCCGGCAAGGGCCGCGCCAATACCGAACACCGCCATGAACACCAGCGGCACGTTATGCCCCAGGGCCTCGGCCATTTGCGGGCGATGGATTGCTGCGCGCACCACGATGCCGACCCGGGTGCGGGTCAGCAGCAGGTAGATGAGGGCAAATACCAGCAGCGAGACAATGCCCATCAGCAGCCGGTAGAACGGATAGTCAGTGCTGAACACCTGGAACGCGGCGAAGTTGAGGAACTCCGGCACCCGGTATTCCACCGAGAAGTTGCCGTAGAACAACTTGATCAGCTCAACAATGATGAACGTCAGGCCAAAGGTCAGCAGCAGTTCGTGAGCGTGCCCGTACTTGTGCACGCGACGCAGGAAGAAGCGCTCGACAATCACCCCGATCAGCCCAACCAGCACGGTCGAAAGCAGCACCGCGCCGACAAATCCGACGTATTTTTGCAGGGTGTAGGCCAGGTAGGCGCCCACCATATAAAAGGAGGCATGGGCGAAATTGAGCACGCCCATCATGCCAAAGATCAGCGTCAGGCCAGCTGAAACCATGAACAGCAGCAGGCCGTAGATCACGCCGTTAAGCAGTGAAACTGTGAGGAATTCCATAGGCGACTCCAGCGTTCGCGATGGACAAAAAGGCGTGCCGGGTGGCACGCCAGGCGGCGTCAGTCGGGCCGTTGCATGCGGCAGTCAGCTTGCACCGGCGCTGCGGCTTCATCGGCGCTGAACGACTTGATCGGGACAAAGCCCATGTCAGTGCCGTCAACCTTGTAGCGCGCGTCTTTGGAGACCACCGACACCACGAACGGCATCAACAGTTGGTGGTCTTCGGCGCGCATGCGCACGGCACCCAGCGGGTTGCTGTCGCTGGCTTTTTCCAGGGCCAGGGCGAAGCTGCGGGTGTTGAGGCGGCCGTCTTCAGCTGGCAAGGTTTTCAGCACATTGCCCACCATCTGCAAGGCGAACACGGTTTGCGGCTCGATATAGGCTGGCAGGTGCCCGGTCTTGGCCTGGTACTCGGTGGCGAATTTCTCGCCCTGCTCGCCTGCGGCTTCAATGTTGAACGGGTGCGAAACGTAATGCCCCAACGCAACATCACCGGCGTTCGCCAGGTTGCCTGGCTGATCGAGGAAGGCGGTGCCAAAACGCAATTTGAGGCCCGCCGCACGGCTGGCTTTCATCAGCAAGAGCAAGTCGTTGCCCCAGTTACCGGTGAGTACGGTTTCAGCACCTGAGGCCTGGATACGGGCGATGTAAGGGGCGAAATCCTGGACTTTCTGGGTGTCGTGCAGGCTTTTGCCCACCAACTGGTAACCACCCACCGCGGCGTTGTCGGTGATGGCTTTTTCCATGTCCTGTCCCCAGCTGTAGTTCTGGTTCATGGAATAGACTTTAGTGCCCAGGGTGCCGGCTTCTTTCATGGCTGCCACCAGGGTTTTGACCCGGATGGGCGCATTGCCGTTGAAGCGGAAGTGGTAGAAGTGGCATTTGCTGCCGGTGAGTTCCAGGGCCTCACCGCCGACGTTGAGGAACACGACCTCTTTGCCCTTGTTGCGCAGGTTGTACTTGCGCACATCTTCTGTGATTTGCCCGGCCGCCACTGACGAGGCGCCCTGAACGATCATTTGTGCGCCGCTGCCAATCGCGGCCTTGAGTTTTTCGGAAGCGCCGGCCGGGGTGCCCTGGCTATCGAATTCGAGCAGCTGGATGGGTTCGCCATTCCAGCCACCTTCAGCGTTCAGGCGGTCGATCTGGAAGCGCGTGGCGGCCCGGAACATTTGCCCGGTGGCGGCGGAGGGTCCCGACAGGGTCTCGACCAACGCTACTTTCAAAGGATCAGCGCAGGCGATACCGGCGAGCAGGGTCGTGCCGAAGGTGAGCAGACGCAGCGTGGTCTTTGTGTGCATGGAAGCCTCGTTTTTTATTTTTATGTACGATCTGGTCGAACATCATCATCGACATGTCAGACCAGTTGGCGAAAATTACGACAACGCTGCGCCGAAGTCAAAGCACCCACGGGCAAAAAAGTGCATTTATTTCCGATTGATTCACTCAAACACCTTGAAATGTGCAGGCTTGAGCAGATAAAAAAATTTCTAAACTTGTAAGACCACAGTCCATTCATTCACTATTCTCAGCCAATCACTTATGCCCGTACCCGCGCTGCCTCGCGGCAGAGGACTCACAATGAAAAGCGTTAACGTACAAAGCAACCAGCCCTTGCCAATGGAAATCGTCAACTGGCTCAGTGGCGAAATCCACTCCGGGCGGCTGGCCACCGGCGATCAACTGCCCAGCGAGCGGCAGTTGTGCGAACAGTTTTCGGTCAGCCGGGCGGTGGTGCGCGAAGCCTTGTCGCAACTCAAGTTCGAAGAACTGATCACCACCCAGCAAGGCAAAGGCGCTTTCGTGGCCAAGCGCGGCGAGCGTCACGCCTTCCGCCTCAACGAAGTGTCGCTCGACGAAGAAGACTCCCTGCTGCACATCCTCGAGTTCTTGATCACCATCGAGGTGGGCGCCACGCGCCTTGCGGCGTTGCGTCATACCCCGGAAGACCTGAAGAAAATTCGCCAGGCGTTGGTCGGCATGGAATACGCCATGGTCAACGACCAACTGGGCGACGAAGAGGACTATGCCTTCCACCAGGCGATTGTCGCGGCCACCCATAACCCGCACTTCAAATCGCTGAATGAATACCTCGATCACAGTGTCCGGCGCCTGATTCGCGAGGCCCGCAGCAACACGGCGGCGATCTACAACGAGCTGATCCAGGCCGTGCAGGACGAACACCAGGCCATCTTCCAGGCCATTCAGGCGCGCGATCCGGTGCGGGCGGGCGAAGCCGCCGAGCGTCATTTGCGCAATGCTGCCAAACGCATGGACATGTACCTGCAGGACTGATCCTCCTGCAGCACCCTTGACACTGAAAAGGGAAGCCTCCTACCATCCTGTCAGACAACAAAAACAAATGTCAGACAGGTTAAACTTCATGATCACTGGCCAGACGCGTTTGATCGGCATCGTTGCTGATCCGATCGCCCATGTAAAAACCCCGCAAGTCATCAATCAGAGTACGGCCAACCAAGGTCTGGATGTGGTGTGCGTACCCCTGCACGTGCACGCCGAAAACCTGCAAAAGGTGCTGGGTGGCGTAGGCGGCTTCGCCAACCTGCAAGGCCTGGTCGTTACCATCCCGTACAAGGAAAGCATCCTTGAATACTGCGACGACCTGACCGACATCGCCCGCCAGGTCGGTTCGGTGAATGCCATCCGCATCGACCCTGAAACCGGGCGCCTCACGGGCGGCAACTTTGACGGCGAAGGCATGCTGGCAGGCCTGCACCAACAGGGGCATACGGTTGCTGGCAAACGCGTGTTGCTGGTGGGCACGGGCGGCGCGGGCAAGTCTATTGCCTGGTCCCTCGCCCAGCAAAAACCTGCTCGACTGGCCCTCTACAACCGTTCACCGGCCCGTGCGCAAGCGTTGCTGGAGCGTCTGCAAAAACAGTTTCCTGAGCTCGATCTGGTCATTAGTGACGGCAATGCGCAGGACTACGACGTGGTCATCAACGCCACCTCGCTAGGCCTCAAGGACGATGATCCCCTGCCCCTCGATCCGAACACCTTGCAAGCAGGCGCTTTGGTCTGCGAAGCCGTGATGCGCGCCGACGGCACCGCGCTGCTGGCGGCGGCACGCGAGCGCGGCTGCGGCACTCACCCCGGTCAGCACATGATTTACGGGCAGGTGGTGCAAATCTGCCGCTTCCTCGGTGTTGACCTGCAACCTGAACACGTTGCGCGCATTCTCGGCCACTGACCCCTGCCCTCTCTGGAGACACTGCTCATGTATGACTTCAACAACCGCGTCTTGCTGCTGACCGGCGCCAACGGTGGTATCGGCCGCGAAGTGGCGAAGCTGTTTTATCAATACGGCGCGTCGATGGTGCTGACGGATCTGGACGGTGAAGGGTTGGCGGACTTCGCCCGGACGCTGGACCCACAGGGTGATCGTGTGGCCACCTTGCGCATGAACGCAGGCGACCCGGATGACTCGGCAAAAGCGGTGCACCTGGCGGTCGAGCGCTTTGGCGGGATTGATTTTCTGGTGCCGTCTGCCGGGCTGTACCAATCACAACCGATTCGCGAAATGACCGACGAGCAATGGCGCCAGACTTTGGGCATCAACCTCGACGGCGTGTTTTACCTGTGCAGCCGCGCCATCCCGGCCCTGCGCGCCAACAGCGCCATCGTTAACCTGACCTCCGTGGCGGCGCACCGAGGCGCGTATTCCAACGCCCACTACGGCAGCTCCAAAGGTGGCCTGCTGAGCCTGACTCGCGCGCTGGCCCGTGAACTGGGGCCGCAGACGCGGGTGAATGCGGTGTCGCCGGGCATCATCGAAACCCCGATGACACAAAGCCTGATCGCCACCCGTGGCAGCGATTCGGTGGAACAAACCCCGCTCAAACGCCTCGGCCAGCCGAGTGAAATCGCCTCTGTCATCGCCTTTTTGTGCAGTGACGGATCGAGCTTCATGACCGGGGAAGTGCTGCATGTGAATGGCGGGTTGTATATCGCGGGGTGAGGTTTCTCAGTCGAACAACAATCCGGTAGGAGCGAGCTTGCCTCGCGATCTTTTGATCTTGAAAAGCCTTGCGTCGGCGTACATATCCATTGGCTGCGCAACGGCGTTTTACGGGTTTCGCTCTTACAGCGAGGCACTTTTGTCAAACAGCCACAAAAGTACCCAAAAAGGCCTTGCCCCGGCGTACGGCCTTCGCTGCGCTCAGGTTCCCTCGTTCCAGTCCTGCTCCGCGGGCACGCCGCCACGGGCCATCCATGGCCCATCGCGGCTCTCCCGGCATCCATGCCGGGACACCCACTGCGCAGAACCTCCACTCGGCCTCCCGAAGGGGCGGGTAGATCAAGATCAAAAACCAGATCACAAACCAGATCACAAACCAGATCACAAACCAGATCACAAACCAGATCACAAACCACCGGGGGACCAGATCACAAGCCAAATCAAAAGATCGCGAGGCAAGCTCGCTCCTACAGGGATTTGGGGTTTGGGGTTATGTGGGGGTGTGGTGGGCCAGCCATTGCAATAAACGCTCATCTTCACCCGCCGCTGCAATCACTTGCAGGCCTACGGGCAGGCCTCTCACCTGCCCTGCTGGCAGGCTGATGGCGGGCAGGCCGGTGAGGTTCCAGGGGCTGGTGTAGCTGAGCACGGCAGCGCGGACGTCGATGAGTTGCTCCCCTACGGGTGTCTCCCGTGCGTTCACTGCCGGGGCGATGATCGGTACGCTGGGTGAAAGCAACAAGTCATAGTCTTCGAATAACCGCGCCATCTGCGCCTGATACTGCTGCTGGGCCCGCTGCGCGCGAATGTACTGCCAGCCGCGAACTTCTTGCGACAGTTCAAGGCGCTCGCGCACTTCCTGGTCGAACAATTGCGGCGCCTCTTGCATGCGCTCGGCATGCACGTCGTAGGCCTCGGCGCGTTGCAGTATCAGCAGGGTTTCTTTCATGCCGGCGGCCATGGCGGCCAATTCCGTCACTTCGTGCAAGGTATCGCCAAACACCTGCTTGGCCGCCTGGTAAACCTGTTGATCCACTTCGGCGTCGACCGGGCCGAAGCTGCCTGAGGTGATCCAGCCAACTCGCAGGGCACGCGGCTCAGTGGCCGTCGCCGCGCATGCCCTACCCGATAACACTTCGAACAGCAGGCGCGCGTCTTCAACCGAGTTGGCAATCGGCCCGGCGTGGTCGAGGCTGGACGACAGCGGGAATACGCCTTCCAGTGGCACGGCAGCATAGGACGGCTTGAAGCCGACCACACCGCACAACGCCGCCGGTATCCGGATCGAGCCGCCAGTGTCCGTACCCAAGGCCAACGGCACCATGCCGCTGGCCACAGCCGCCGCGCTGCCCGCGCTGGAGCCGCCCGTGATGCAAGCTGGGTCCCACGGGTTGCGGGCCGCGCCCTGTAGCGAGCGGTCGCCCGTCGGGCCGTAGGCGAATTCATGGGTCAGGGTTTTGCCGACAATCACCGCACCCGCCTCGCGCAAGCGCTGCACACACACGGCATCACGACGCGGCCTGAAGCCTTCGAAATGCGCCGAGCCATAGGTGCTGACGTAGTCCAACGTGTCGATGTTGTCTTTGACCGCCACGGGTATGCCGTGCAGCGGCCCCAGGTCCTGGCCTTGGGCCAACAGGTCGTCGGCCTTGCGCGCCTGGGCCAGAGCAACCGGCGCATCCACTTGAACGAAGGCGTTCAGGGTCGGGTTCAGCCGCTCGATGCTGTCGAGAGCGGCCTGGGTCAGTTCAACGCTGGTCAAGCTGCCGTCGCGCAGGCGTTCAGCCAGTTCGACGACCGATCGACCGAAAAAATAGCCAGCATGGGCGGGTAATACCGGGCTCATACAAACACCTCAATCAAACAGCAGCAGGAAGGGGGGAAGCAGCCGGACGGCCGCCTGGGCGCACCATCAACATGGCGCTCATGCCCAACGCGGTCGCCACTGCGGCGGCCACGAACATCGACGAATAGCCGTAGCGAACGGTCAGGTAGCCGGTCAGCATCGGGGCAATGAACGAAGCGGTGTTGGCAATAAAGTGGGTCATGCCGCTGTAGGCGCCGACGCGGTTGGACGGCGCAGTGTCGATGACCACGGCCCAGTACACCGAGTTAGGCAGCGCATTGAGGGCGTTGGCCAGGGTCATCAGGGCAATCACGCCCCAGACGGTCTGGGCCTGCGAAACCATGATGAAGCACAGCGTGGTCAACAGCAGGCAAGTCGCGGCCAGCCAGCTGCGGGCGACTTTAAGGTTGCCGGTACGGCGCAGCAGCAGGTCGGAGATTTTGCCGCCCAGCAGCACGGTAAAGCAGGCACCGGTCCACGGGATCATGCCCATGTACCACAGCGAGGACAGGTTGTAGTGGAACTCGTCCTGCAGGTATTTGGGGGTCCAGGTCAGCAGCAGGAAGGTCACGTAGACGAACGAGAAGTAGCCGACCGCGTTGAGCAGCAGGTCCTTGTTTTTGAAGAAGTGCCAGACCGGTGTCAGCGTGGTGGTTGGCGTCGAGGCATTGACCGCTTCGGCGCGTTCTTTGCGCAGGTAGTCCAGTTCGGCCTTGGACACTCGCGGGTTTTCATCGGGGGTGTTGGTGAAGCGCGTCATGAAGAAAATCAGCAGCGCCAGGCTGATCACACCCAGAATCACGAACATACTGCGCCAGTCGCCGGTCAGGGTTTGCAGGCCTACCGCAATCGGCGCCGTCAACAGCGCACCCAGCGGCGTGCTGAGCAAACCCACCGACACCACAAAACCGCGCTCTTTGGGGGTGGCCCAGTTCGCCACACTCTTGTTGATGACCGAGTACGCCGGGCCTTCAGCGAAACCGAACATCACCCGGATGGTGGCGAAACCGGCCATCGCCGAGCCGCCCAGAAACGCCAGGCCGAAGTCACCGGCAAAAGCGGTTGCGATTTCAAAGATCGACCAGGTGGCACCAGCGATCAGCCAGATACGTTTGGCGCCAAAACGGTCGGCCAGAATGCCGCCGATCAACGCCCCCAAAATGTAACCGTAACCAAAGTAACCCAGCACCTTGCCCCAGTCGGCTTTGTCGAAACCGTACTCGGGAAGGATGCTCGCCGATGCGTAGGCAATGGCGCCGCGATCAATGTAATTGAGCAGTGCCATCAGCATGATCAAGAAGAAAATCTGATAGCGGAAGGAAGGGATAGCTGGGTTGTTCATAGGTATCTGACTCTTCAAATGATGGCAGAAGTCAAAAAGTCGGCCGCTTCCGGCGTATTTTTATTTTTTTACCCAAACGTTTGGGTTGACGAAATGTAGAGCGAGTAAAAATTTTAGTCAAACGTTTGGGTAAAAATTTTGTCCGGCCGAAAATCGCCCGTTCAGGTAGAATCCGCGCGCTCATAACAGACAGCAGGAAACCCCTCGAACATGCCGAACCCAGCCCGCCCCGCCACCCTCAAGTCCATGGCGACTGCACTTGGCGTGCATGTGTCCACCGTGTCCAGGGTGCTCAACGGCGACCCGGCGGGCGTCGAACGGGCAGCATCGGCCGAGGTGATTGAGCGTATTCGCGCATTGGCAAAAGAGCTGGATTATCGACCGAACACGCAGGCATCTAACCTGAAATTGCGTAAAAGTGAGGAAATCTGCGTGCTGATGCCGCGCATCACCGACCTGGTGATGGCGACCATTTACGACAGCATCGACAGCAGCGCTGAACAGGCGGGCTACCTCACGTTCGTGTCCAACACCGACGACCAGCCCGTGCGCCAGATGCAACGTGCCGAACACGCCTTGCGCCGCTCGGTGGCCGGACTGATCGTGGCTGACTCCCACGTGGGAGAAACCCAGCCACTGTTCGAGTTGTTGACCCGCAAACACATCCCCTACGTGCTGGCCAGCCGCCAGATAGCCGGGCAAGTCGCGTCGTGCAGTAACGATGAGCTGGGCGGCTGGTTGGCGGCGGAGCATTTGTACACCCTGGGCTGGCGCGACGTCGCGATTCTGGCAGGCGAACGCCACGCCTCAACCGGCGCCGATCGCACACGCGGCTTCACCCGCTACTTTCGCGAACAGGGCATCACCCTGCGCCCGGAATGGACGCTTAACGGCCCTTTTGACAGCCTGACCGGGCACCAGCAAGGCGAACACCTGCTGGGGCTGAGCCCGCGCCCGCAAGCGTTTTTTGCGGTCAACGACTTCCTCGCCATCGGCCTGATGGGCGCTGCACGGGACAAAGGCCTGCTGCCGGGCAAAGACATCGCCGTGGTCGGTTTCAACGACATCGCCCTCGCCCACGAACTCACCGTGCCACTGACCAGCGTGCGCTTGCCACTGGCCGAAATGGGCCAGCAGGCGGTGGAGTTATTGCTGAAACGGATCAAGGGCGAAGCCGTTGAATCGATTGTGCTGACCCCACAACTGCAAGTGCGGGCAAGTTCTACAGTGTTGCCCAAGCCGCTGTAATCCGTTCAGTCCCCTTTCGGTAGGAGCTGCCGCAGGCTGCGATCTTTTGATTTTTTTAAAAGATCGCAGCCTGCGGC
>NZ_JASCPQ010000095.1:0-20242 GCF_029959305.1 Pseudomonas sp. PS01297 | reverse complement strand
GAGCTTGCCTCGCGATCTTTTGATTTTTTTAAAAGATCGCGAGGCAAGCTCGCTCCTACAAGGCTTTTTAAGCCTTGCGCGTCAGTGGCTGGGTCTGGAATGTAACCCCGGCCAGGCCGTGGCTGATCAGCGCGCGGATGTTTCCGTGGTCGGTGCCTTCTGGCGTCGCCAGTACTGAGCGGTAATGCTCGCCGAACGCCAGCAGCGCTTCTTGATCGCTGAACCCTTCGAGCAGGGCCAGGCCCAAGGTCTTGCATGAGCCTTCGTTTTGCCCGGCCGCGTTCTCGACGCCGCCGTTGTTGAAAGCCTGCGGCTGGTAATCGTACTGCGCGGCGATAAACGCAAGCGTGTCGGCAAATACGTGTTCGCCGCTGTTGAGGCTGGCGCGCAGGGTGTTCAAATCAGTCATTCGTGTTTTCCTTTGGCGAACGCCGCTACTTGTTCGGCGCTGGCTTCTTTCTGGTAAAGGGATTTCCATTCGGCGTACGGCATGCCGTAGACCACTTCACGGGCGTCATCGAGGCTAACCTCGATCTGGCGCTCATCTGCCGCGGCCTTGTACCACTTGGACAGGCAGTTACGGCAAAAACCCGAGAGGTTCATCAGGTCAATATTTTGTACGTCTTTGCGGCTGTCCAGATGCGCGACAAGGCGGCGAAAGGCGGCAGCTTCAAGTTCAAGTTGTTCTTGGGGCGTCATAAAATTTACCTGGGTTCAGTGGGCTGCAGCTTAGCGGCAAGCCGCTAGCGTAATCGACACCGATTCAGCAAAGCGCAGGGCGTGGGGCTTGTCGACCTCGACTTCGGCGTACTGCACGGCAGTGTTGCTCATCACCAGGTCGAGCAGTTCCTGGGTCAGGCGCTCAAGCAGGGCGAAGCGGTTCTCTTCAACGTGCTGAATCACCGCCTTGGTGATGGTCCGGTAATTCAGGGCGTGATCGATGTCGTTATCCCGTACCGCTTCTTGCGCGGCATACAGGATGGTGAGGTTGATCAACACATCCTGCTTATTGAGGATCTCGTCTTCATTAATCCCGATAAAGGTGCGCAGACGCAGGTCTTTGACACGGATGCGGGCCGTTCCTGGCTGAAGTTGTGGCATTACGACTTGCTCCGTCCAATCAATTGCAGGAACTCCATGCGGGTGCTGCTTGACTCGCGGAACGCGCCAAGCATGACCGAGGTGTTCATGGTCGAATTCTGTTTTTCTACACCGCGCATCATCATGCACATGTGCTTGGCTTCGATCACCACGGCAACGCCTGCCGCCTGGGTAATGGTCTGAATGGCGTCGGCGATTTCCCGGGTGAGGTTTTCCTGGATCTGCAGGCGACGGGCAAACATGTCGACGATGCGGGCAACCTTCGACAGCCCCAATACTTTGCCGGTCGGGATGTAGGCCACGTGGGCCTTGCCAATAAACGGCAGCAGGTGGTGCTCGCACAACGAGTAAAGCTCGATGTCAGCGACGATCACCATTTCATCGCTGTCTGAGGCAAACAGAGCGCCGTTGACGATTTCCTCAACGCTCTGGCCATAGCCGTGACACAGATACTGCATGGCCTTGGCGGCGCGTTTCGGGGTGTCGAGCAGGCCTTCACGCTCAGGGTTTTCACCGAGGCCGACCAGGATCTCGCGGTAATGCTCAGGCAATGATGTGCTCATGAAATACTTCCTCGCGGACGTCTTACTTAACGTGTCGTCCGCCGTTGACGGTCAAGGTGGTGCCGGTCACGTACGGGTTATCCAGCAGGTAGCGCAGGCTTTGATAAATCACCTCGGCGCCGGGCTCTATGCCCAGGGCTGACTTGGCCAAGGCGTTGGCGCGATACGCCGCGTCGTCGTCAGGGTTGAACATCAGCAACGCCGGGGCGATGCCGTTTACTTTGATATGGGGCGCCAGTTTAGCTGCGAATGACAGCGTGAGGCTGTCGAGCCCGGCTTTGGTGGCGCAATAGGCAATGTGCTTGCTACTGCCTTTGCGGGTCACGTCATCGCTGATATGCACGATGTCGGCCGGGCTTGAGCGCAACAACAATTCGCTGCAATGCAGGTTAATCAGATACGGGGCGAGCATGTGCACGCTGAACATCTGGGTAAAGGCGCTGGTTTCAGTGCCAGGCGTCTCTGCCAGCCACGCTGAGGCGTTATGGACGATAGCCCGCAACGTGTCGGTGTGGGCTTTAAGCCGCTCGATAAAGTCGAGAATGCCGCCTTCACTGGAAAAGTCGGCATACAACGTGGTCGCCCCCAGCTCGCGCAACGCCTGCACGCCGGGCTTTTCGCTGCGATAGCTGATGATGACGGGATAACCGTCAGCCAGCAGTTGCCGGGCACAGTGCAAACCAATGCGCTGGCCAGCACCAGTGATCAGGATCGGGACAGAAGACGTGGGCATGACGGGCTCTATGCGAAATAGCCGGAAACAGTCGCGGCGCAATGGCAAAACTATACCAGCGTCCGCGACCTGACTGCCAAGCCCGGGGCGATCGGTTAACTGCGTTGCGCGAGGGAGTTTGTGCGCAAGGGCTTGTTGGACGTGCTGTGCAGCCAGCCTGCGAGTAAATGGGTCGAAAGCGGAATAAACAGATAAACCATCAGTGGCGTCAGGGCCAAGGTGCTGACAAATACCCGTGGCAATAAACTCAACTCGCCCAGTAATGGGCCCAGCGCAAAGTTGAACAACAACGACACCGGAAAGAACGCCAGCCAGATGGCCACGGCCTGTTTCCAGCGCGGTGGGCGCTGCCCGGCGGCGCCAAACCAGCCGTCGATGCCGCTGACGCGATGCTCTGAAGGGTTGGCAAACAGGTGGCTGCCGCGCTGCAACCAGGCTTTGCGCGACACCGAGTGTTCCCACGCGTGCAGGGTGGCTTCGTCGGCAAAGCGGAAAATGATCTGGAATTCATCGTCGCCCGGGGGCGGAGCCAGCACGCCTGAACCCAAGTAACCGGGAAAGTCGGTGGCTAACTGTTCGCCTTCGTGCAGCCAGGCGATCAGTTCCTGGTAACGGCCTTTCGCGACACGGCGCGCGACCATCAAGGTGACAGGGGAGGTAGACATTGTGTATCTCCATGAGGCTGATGCTGCCCGGGTAGGGCAACCACAAAACACAGCGCCGGGGTGGTGGGCTGTGTCTGGAAAAACAAGCAAGGATTGTTCCCGAATGCAGTCAACGGGATCGCCACAGCGAGGGAGATGAAGCGTAGAATCCCTCAATTCACTCTTGTAACAGGCCTTAACCATGCCCGTGATCACTGAACTTGAGCCCGTTGCGCTCGCGGCAGGTCAGCCAGAACTGCCGGGCCTGTACCCGATCAGAGAAGTCGCCCGGCTCACCGGCATTAACCCGGTGACCTTGCGTGCGTGGGAGCGGCGCTATGGTTTGATCCAGCCGACGCGCACCGAAACAGGGCATCGCTTGTACACAATGAGCGATATTGAGGCAGTGCGTCAGGTCATGGGCTGGCTTGAGCGCGGCGTTGCGGTCAGCAAAGTGGCCGAATTGCTGGCGCGCCCAACCGCTTCTGTCAGCGTGCCGAAAGAGGCCTTGGTTGACGAATACGAACAATGGCAAGCACGTGTTCAAGCTGCGCTCAGCGCCTTTAACGAAGCTGAACTGGATCGCCTGTACGGGCAGATTTTCTCCAGTTACCCGCTGGAAGTCGTGTTCAAAAGCATCTTGATGCCGCTCTGGGAGCAACTGCTCAAGGCGCAAGATGAGTTTGGCCGCACCAGCGAATGGTTGCTGCTTGATCGCTTTTTGCGCGGCCGCGTTCAGCAGCGCCTGCACCTGCAACCCATGGACGCCCACAATTGCGTGTTGCTAGTGGGACTGCCCGAGTTGTGCACAGAGCTGGAACTGCTGGTGACCGGTTTGCTGTTGAGTCGCAATGACCGGCTGATCAGGGTATTGGCCGTTGGCCAGCCGCTGGATGAGCTGTCACTGATCTGTGAGCAGGTTCAGCCTCGTGCGGTGGTGCTGTTCGCCCGGCAGGTAGTGGGCGCGGCCCATCAGCGCCGCTTGGTACGCCTTGCGCAATCGCTGGACTGTTCAGTGGCGCTGGCCGGTGAGGCCGCCAATGTGGCACAAGACGCACTGGCAGGTTCATCGATTGCCTGCCTGGGCAGCGAGACCGCTTTGATCAACCAGCGCCTGGACGCTGAGCTTAAGCAAGCGGCGGCGCGCTAACACCGTTGGCCGCTTTGAGCGCCTCCAGTTCAGCTTTTACTGCCGCCAACTCGATCTCCAGTTGAGCGGCTTTTTGCTGAGCTTTT
Source organism: Pseudomonas sp. PS01297 (assembly GCF_029959305.1). Lineage (NCBI taxonomy): Bacteria > Pseudomonadati > Pseudomonadota > Gammaproteobacteria > Pseudomonadales > Pseudomonadaceae > Pseudomonas > Pseudomonas sp. PS01297. The sequence continues at coordinate 15,965 of NZ_JASCPQ010000095.1, read as the reverse complement.
ACCTGTTGGGTGACATCCTTTTGCACCCCAATAAAGTAGGTCAGTTGATCAGCGTCGTTGAACACCGGCGTGATCGACAATTCGTTCCAGAAGTACGAACCATCTTTGCGGTAATTACGCAGCACCTGACGTGTCGGCTCTCCGCTGGCGATGGCCTCGCGGATCAAGTGCAAACCAATCTGGTCACGGTCACCTGACTGTAAAAAGCGGCAGTCCTGATACAGGATGTCGTCGCTGCTGTAGCCCGTCAGTGCCTCAAACGCTTTATTGACGTAGATAAGGATGTTGTCTTCACCTTCCTGCTCGGCCACCACAATACCGTCCTGGGACGCGTCCACCATGCGCTGCAGTAAACGGGCGTTGATCATGGTGCAGCACTCCAAAAGTCAGATAAGTTCGAGCCATTTTAGGACATCGCGACAAGCTGTCTACGTGCTATCACCGAAAGCATGGCGTCACCTGTTAGTATCCCTGCCTTTTAGTCAGTTACAGGATCAGATTGATGAAAGTCGCCATCCTTTCAGGCTCGGTGTACGGCACCGCAGAAGAAGTCGCCCGCAACGCTAAACAACTGCTGACCGATGCCGGTTTTGAGGTGCTGTTTAATCCGCGCGCAAAGCTGGCCGATATTCAGGCCTTTGCTCCGGACGCTTTTTTGGCGGTGACCTCGACCACCGGCATGGGCGAGCTGCCTGATAACCTGACCCCGTTGTACAGCGAGATCCGTGACCTGCTGCCCGCCGCCTGGCGCGGTCTGCCGGGTGCCGTGATCGCGCTGGGCGACTCCAGCTATGGCGATACCTACTGCGGCGGTGGCCAACTGCTTACTGAACTGTTTGCCGAGCTGGGCCTGCGTGAAGTCCAGCCGATGCTGCGCCTGGATGCCAGCGAAACCGTTAACCCTGAAGGCGACTCCGAGCCGTGGGTTGAAGACTTCATCAAAGCACTGACCCAGTAATCGACCGCTCACGCAGCAGCTCCAGCCAGGCTTGAGCTGCGCGTGACAAGTACGCGCCTTCGCGCCAGATAAAGGCGATGTCCCAGCGCAGGGTGTCGGGAGCAATCAGCTTTAAACGTATGACGTCGGGGCGCACCAGTTCGCGCGCGACCACGCTGGGCAACAAGACCACGCCCTGGCCGGCCGCCACCAGCGCCACCAAAAAGTCCGACTGGCCGCTGCGCCCGCCTTCCTTGGGGGTAAAGCCCATTTGCTGGCAGGCCTGGACCACGCGATCGTTAAGCACAAAGCTGCGTTGATAGAGTAAAAACGGAGTCTCGGCCAGTTGCTCCAGGCGCACGCTGCCGCCTTCTGCCAGCGGATGATTGGCCGGTAGCAAGGCGTCCAGCGGCTCGTCGCAAAAGGGTTGCCAGGAAAACGCCTGATTGTTTTTGGGCGTCAGGCTGCCGCCCAACTCCAGTTCGCCGCTCAACACCGCCTGTTCAATATTCAAACTGCCGCCTTCGAGCAGTTGCACCTGAATATTCGGGTAGCGACGCCGGTACTCGGCAAACAGGTTGGCAAACAGCGCATTACCGCCCAGCAGCGGCAAACCCAGTTTCAACTCGCCGCGTTCCAGATGGCTCAAGTCATCAAGCTCACTCAATAACTCTTTGTGCAACCGCAGCATGCCTTCGGCGCGTTGCAGCACCACCTGTCCGGCTGCCGTGAGGCGCACGTGCGAGCCGAACCGGTCAAACAGCGTCGTGCTGAGGCTGTGCTCCAGTTGCGCAACTTGTTTGCTCACCGCCGATTGGCTGATGTGCAGGTGCTGGGCGGCCTGGGTAAAGCCGCCGTGGCGTACCACCTCAACGAAGGTACGCAGTTGTTTGAATTCCATGATGTGATTCCAGATTGGAATGCAGGCCAGTCTAACAATTCGTTTTAGGTATGGAAGGTGCATCTTTAAACTGAACGCCTGTCTGCACTGGAACCACTATGAAACGCTTCGATGTAAAACGCATGGGTCGGCTGATCAGTGAAATCGCCGTATTGCTGGCCATCTATTTCGTTGGCTGCCAGATCGCCGCGTGGTTGCAGGTGCCGATCCCCGGCGGGGTGATGGGCATGATCCTGTTGCTGCTGGCCTTCGCCCTGGGCTGGGTCAAGCCTGCCACCTTGCAGTTGGGCGCCGGTGTGCTGATGGCCGAAATGCTGTTGTTCTTTATTCCCGCCTTGATGAGCCTGCTCGATCACGGCGCTTTGGTGCGTGACGAGGGCTGGCGCATTTTGTTGGTGATTGGCGTGAGTACCCTGTTGGTGATGATCGTCACGGCCTTTACCGTTGAAGCCGTTTGCCGCTGGAAGCTGCGCCATGAAAGCTGAACTGATGCCGATGTTCTGGCTGGTGCTCACGCTGGGGACTTACGGCCTGAGCCGCTGGTTGTACCGGCGCACCGGGCGCTACCTGTTGTCGCCGCTGATTCTGGTGCCTGCCCTGTTGCTGGCCGTGGCCGCGCCGCTGCACACCGCCTACGCCGAATATTCCCGTGATACCCATTGGCTGATGCTGGTGCTCGGCCCGGTGACCGTCGCGTTCGCCGTACCGATTTGGCAGCAGCGCAAGCTGCTGGCGCGGCATTGGCTGGCGTTGTTGCTCGGCATGATGGCGGGCAGTGTCGCCTCGATTGGCAGCTCGTACTGGCTGGCCAAAGTGCTGGCACTCGACACATCACTGACCTTGTCGCTGGTGCCGCGCTCCATTACCACGCCGTTCGCCATGCCCGTTGCGCAAAGCCTGGGCGGCGTGCCGGAACTCACCGCCGTGTTCGTGATGTTCACGGGCGTGTTTGGCGCCATGATGGGCGGCATCCTGCTCAAATGGTTACCGTTGCGCAGCAGCCTGGCGCGCGGCGCACTGTTTGCGGTCGGTGCTCACGGTGCGGGCGTTAGCCGTGCCCGTGAAGTGGGCAGCGAAGAAGGCTCGGTGGCCGGTTTGGTCATGGTCCTCACCGGGATCCTCAACCTGCTGGCCGCGCCCTTGTTGATGCTGGTGATTTGAAGCCCGCATCCGGGCTTAAATCTCGGGCATAAAAAAGGCCGCTGTAAAACAGCGGCCAAAGAAGACGTTCATCAAGGAGCAGCAAATCAACGTCAGGGTAAACAGTGTGAGCAGAATCGCTGTGACTCGATGCTCTGGCGGGTGGGTGTGCCCGGAAAGTGCGACAAGAATAAGGGCTCGCTGACCTGGGAGTAAGGCCGGTTTACGACAAGCTCTGTTACAAATTAGGCAACAGTCAGCCAGGCCAGCACCGCTCTGCGTCGCGGCTTGCCACTGCACGCACAATGTTGCGATTGATGCAAATGGCTCACTAAGGCATCCCTGATTTCGGTCTTAAACCGACGCCATTTCCCGCTCAGACTGGTTGCACTTCTGAAAGGGGAACCCCATGAAAAAAACCATGCTGATCACCGGTAGCTCCAGCGGCGTCGGGGCTGCGACGGCCCGGTACTTTGCCGAACATGGCTTCAATGTTGTCGCCACTGTGCGTAATCCCGATGCCGACCATGCGCTGGACGGTATTGCGAACCTGATGGTTGTAAGGCTGGATGTCGAAGACACCGCCAGCATCGATAACGCGCTGACCGTGGCACTGGAACGATTTGGCCGAATTGACGTGGTCATCAACAACGCGGGTTACGGCCAGTACGGTGTGATTGAAGGGATGCCCATCGAAAAGATTCGCAAAAATTATGATGTGAATGTTTTCGGCGCTATCAATGTGATCCAGCGCGTCATTCCGATACTCCGCCAGCAGGGCGGCGGGATGATTTTGAACGTCGGTTCCTGTGGCGGTATTTTCGGCCTGCCCAACAGCTCGGTGTACATCTCGACCAAGTTCGCCCTCGAAGGCTTTACCGAGTCGATTGCCTACGAACTGGCCTCGCAGCATATCGTCATCAAACTGTTCGAGCCGGGCGGTATTATGACGCCATTCCATGAGCGCTCCGCGCGTGAAAGCAACGGCAATGGCAACGTACCCGCTTACGACGCATTTCTGGCCAGCACCCAAGAGGCGATGACCAAGCTGGCCGAAGGCGTGGCCACCCCCGAGCAGGTAGCCAAAGACATTTATGCCGCCGCCACCGACGGCACAGACCGGCTGCGTTATTGCGCGCCGTATGGCGTCGAACATTTGGTTAAAGCGCGCCGGGAACTGGATGATCAAGCCTGCGAACGCTTTATGCGGGCGCAGTTTCCGGGAGCGAACTGATGCAGTTCAAGCCGTCACGCTGATAAACCCTGTAGGAGCGAGCTTGCCTCGCGATCTTTTGATCGTTTAAAGGTTCGCGAGCAAAGTCAGTTTTTAAGCGGGCGATCACTGCGCAAACTGTCTATCAGCGCCCGTAATCCGGACGGCACAAGCCGGTGGCCCGGGTAATAAAGTGCCAGACCGGGGAAGGGTTCGCACCAGTCGAGCAGCAAGGGGACCAATTCGCCCCGAGCGATATCAGCCCGGATACTGGAGTCATCGACGTAGGCGATGCCCGCACCCTGTTTCGCGGCTTCGACGATCAGCGTCTGGGCATTAACGATGAAATTGCCTTGTGGCTTGACCACGCTGCGTACGTCACCGCGCACAAATTCCCAGTGGTAGATCTGCCCGTTTGAAAAGCGATAGGCCAGGCAGTTGTGCTGGCTCAATTGCTCGGGGGAATCGGGCGTGCCGTGACGCGCCAGATAGTCAGGGGAGGCGACCACCAGCGGGCGAAACACTTCCGGGCCCAAGGCCACGGCGATCATGTCTTTTGGTACCTGATCGCGCAGGCGGATGCCCGCGTCCAGGTTGTCCGCAACAATATCGACCAAGCCTTCTTGCACGACGATTTCGACCTGCATGTCTGGAAAGCGCTGCAAAAACGCGGTAAACGCCGGGTACATCACAATCCGCGCTGCCGTCTCCGAAGCGCTGATGCGCAGCGTTCCCTGAGGCGATTGCCGAAAAGCGTTCAGGCCTTCTTCCGCGAGCTGGATTTCTTCAATCGCCGGGCTGATTCGCTCAACAAACAACCTGCCAGCCTCCGACAGCGACACAGAACGAGTGGTGCGGTTAAACAACCGTGTCCCCATCCGCGCTTCCAGGTTGGTAATCGCATGGCTTAGCGCAGACGCAGAAATCTCAAGCTCATCGGCCGCTTTGCGAAAGCTTCTGTGGGTGCTGATGGCCAACACTGCATAAAGGTCGAACAAGGTTGTTTTACTGGGCTTCATTGTGCGACGCCTTTTGTGTGCTCAACACGCAACGTGATCAACCGGGCTGGTAGCCCATGCGCCAACTGACGGCGTGGGCCGCCGCCAGCAACCGCTGCGCGGCCGGGCCATGTTCATCGGCATGGAACAGTGAGGTAGGCCCGACCACGGTCAGCACGCCCGCCACTTTGCCGGTTGCTTCAAACACCGGCGCTGACAGCGCATCGACCCCAGGCATCAACAGGCCGTGCACAAAATGCAGACCACGGGTGCGGATCTGTTCGCTGATCGCGGTATAGGCCTGGGCAGGTTGCAGCGGGTGCAGGTGGTCGGTGGCAAGTTCCAGCGCGCGTAATTCGGCGGTTTCGCGATCAGGCAAAAAGGCGTTGAACACCAGCCCTGTGGATGAACTGAGCAGCGGCAGCACCGAACCCAGCTTGGTCACCACCGTGACCGCACGAACGGCGGCTTCGATGTGCACCACGGTCGCGCCCTGATTGCCCCACACGGCCAAAAAACAGGTTTCGTTCAAGTCATCACGCAGCTCAGCCATTGGCAGGGCGGCGACTTTGAGCACATCCATGCTGTTGAGCGCGGCCAACCCCACGCGCAATGCCTCGCGACCCAGGGCGTAATGGTTGGTGGCGGTATTTTGCTCGGCAAACCCGCTGGCAATCAGCGCCTGCAAATAACGATGGACCTTGCTCGCCGGCATCTGCACGTGCTCGGCCAGACGCGATAACGAGGTCGATGGCGACAGCTCGGCCAAGGCTTTGAGGATGTCGGTGCCGACTTCAGCAGAGCGCACTTTCTGTTTGCCGGTGCTGTCAGCGGTGCTTGGAGGCTTTTGCATGGGGGCGCGGGTCTCGGGATGAATGGGCGTCTTTATAGCTTGACGCTTACTGCCAATCAAATTACGTTATGCGTAATTCGATTACGATAAAAATAACGCAGTGACACACACGCGGTTCAGCGTTGAGTGAGTCCACTGTTTTCTCCACTCTGGAGGCTCCATGAACCTCGACTCGTCTTTGTCTGACCTCGCGTATCAATCCGGGTTTGGCAACGAATTCAGCAGTGAAGCATTGCCGGGCGCGTTGCCCGTCGGGCAAAACTCTCCGCAAAAAGTCCCCTATGGCCTGTACGCCGAATTGCTGTCCGGCACGGCATTCACCATGGCTCGCAGCGAGTCGCGGCGCACCTGGATGTACCGGATCAAGCCGTCCGCCAATCACCCGGCCTTTACCAAGCTTGAGCGCCAATTGGCCGGTGGCCCGTTGGGGCCGGTGACGCCTAACCGCCTGCGCTGGAACCCGCTGCCAATTCCTGCCGAGCCCACCGATTTTATCGACGGTCTGGTCGGCATGGTCGCCAACGCTGGCCCGGACAAACCTGCCGGGATCAGCATCTACAGCTACCGCGCCAACACCTCGATGCAGCGTGTGTTTTTCAATGCTGATGGCGAGTTGCTGCTGGTGCCGGAGCAGGGCCGTTTGCGCATTGCCACCGAGTTGGGGCGCCTGGACCTTGAGCCTCTGGAAATTGCCGTGATCCCGCGAGGGCTCAAGTTCCGCGTTGAACTGCTCGACGCACAAGCCCGCGGCTATATCGCAGAAAACCACGGCGCGCCGTTGCGCCTCCCCGATCTAGGGCCGATTGGCAGCAATGGCCTGGCCAACCCGCGTGACTTCCTGAGCCCGACTGCGCACTTCGAAGATTCGCAGCAGCCGGTCACCCTGGTGCAAAAGTTTCTCGGCGAACTGTGGGGTTGCGAGCTGGATCACTCGCCGCTGAACGTGGTCGCGTGGCATGGCAACAATGTACCGTACAAATATGACCTGCGCCGTTTCAACACCATCGGCACCGTCAGCTTCGATCATCCCGATCCGTCGATCTTTACCGTGCTGACCTCGCCGACCAGCGTGCCGGGGCTGGCCAACCTCGATTTCGTGATCTTCCCGCCGCGCTGGATGGTGGCAGAAAACACCTTCCGGCCGCCGTGGTTCCACCGCAACTTAATGAACGAGTTCATGGGCCTGATCCAGGGCAGCTATGACGCCAAGGCCGAAGGCTTCTTGCCCGGCGGTGCTTCGCTGCACAGTTGCATGAGCGCCCACGGTCCGGATGCCGAAACCTGCAGCAAAGCCATTGCGGCCGATCTGCAACCGAGCAAAATCGACAACACCATGGCCTTTATGTTTGAGACCAGCCAGGTGCTGCGTCCGAGCCAATTCGCCCTCGAGTGCCCGCAGTTGCAACCTCATTACGACGCCTGCTGGGCTTCATTGCCCTCGACCTTTACCCCGAACCGGAGATAACCATGACCCAGTCCACCTTAATCCGTAGCTGGATCGCCTCCGCCAATGGTCACAGCGATTTCCCGTTACAAAACCTGCCGCTGGGTGTGTTCAGCATTCAGGGTTCTGCCCCGCGCAGCGGCGTTGCGATCGGCGAGCACATCTTTGACCTGGAAGCCGCATTGGTTGCCGGTTTGTTCGAAGGGCCTGCCAAAGTCGCCGTAGAGGCCTCGTTGGGCGGCGCCTTGAACGCCTACTTTGCCTTGGGCAAAAGCGCTCGCGTGGCTTTGCGTGAACGCTTGCTGGAACTGCTCAGCGAAGGCAGCACCCTGCGCGGCAAGATCGAAGCCCAGGGCGCAAAACTGCTACCGCTGGCTAGTGATTGCGAGCTGCACCTGCCCGCCAAAATCGGTGACTACACCGACTTCTACGTGGGTATCGAACACGCGAAAAACGTCGGCAAACTGTTCCGCCCCGACAATCCGCTGCTGCCCAACTACAAGTACGTACCGATCGGCTACCACGGCCGTGCCTCGACCATTCGCCCGTCGGGCGTCGACGTGCGCCGTCCTAAAGGCCAAACCTTGCCCGCCGGGCAGACCGAGCCGGTGTTTGGCCCCTGCGCCCGTCTGGACTATGAGCTGGAGTTGGGCATCTGGATTGGTCAGGGTAACGACATGGGTGATGCCATCGCGATCGGTGAGGCGAGCGACCACATTGCCGGTTTCTGCCTGCTTAACGACTGGTCGGCGCGTGACATTCAGGCGTGGGAATACCAGCCGCTGGGGCCGTTCCTGTCCAAAAGCTTTATCACCAGTATCTCGCCATGGGTGGTGACCGCCGAAGCCCTGGAACCGTTCCGCCGTGCACAACCTGCGCGCCCGCAAGGTGATCCGCAGCCGCTGCCGTATCTGCTGGATGCCCACGACCAGGCCCACGGTGCATTGGACATCGAACTGGAAGTGCTGCTGTTGACCGCATCGATGCGCGAGCAAAACCTGCCTGCGCAGCGTTTGGGCTTGAGCAACAGCCTGAACATGTACTGGACCGCCGCGCAGTTGGTGGCTCACCACAGCGTCAACGGTTGCCAATTGCAGCCGGGTGACCTGTTCGGCTCGGGCACCTTGTCGGGCCCTGACCATGCGCAACTGGGCAGCCTGCTGGAAATCACCGAAGGCGGTAAGCATCCGGTGGAACTGGCGTCGGGTGAAGTGCGCAAATTCCTTGAGGACGGCGACGAAATCATCTTCCGCGCCCGTTGCAAGCGCGAAGGTTTTGCCTCAATCGGTTTCGGCGAATGCCGCGGCAAGGTTGTCGCTGCACGCTGAGGAGCGAGCCATGGAACTCTTTGCTTACTACCGTTCGACCTCGTCGTACCGGGTGCGCATCGCTTTGGCACTCAAAGGCCTGGATTACCAGGCCGTGCCGATCAACCTGCTCAAGGGCGAGCAGCGCCAGCCCATTTACCAGGCGATCAACCCGCAGGGCCGTGTACCGGCCTTGCGCACCGATGACGGCAACGTATTGATCCAGTCACCGGCGATCATCGAATACCTCGAAGAGCGCTACCCGGTGCGGCCATTACTGTCAGAAGACCTGATCACCCGCGCTCACGAACGTGCCGTTGCGGCCTTGGTGGCCTGCGATATCCACCCGTTGCACAACGTCAGCGTGCTCAACCAACTGCGCCAACAGGGGCAGAACGAAGAGCAGGTGAGCCAGTGGATCGAGCATTGGATCAGTCAGGGTTTGGCGGCCATCGAACACATGATCGGTGACAGCGGCTATTGCTTTGGCCCGGAGCCGGGCTTGGCAGACGTGTACCTGATCCCGCAGGTATACGCGGCACAACGGTTCAACGTGTCGCTGGCGGCTTGTCCACGCATTGCGAGGGTGGCGGCATTGGCCGAACAGCACCCGGCCTTTATCCAGGCGCATCCGGCACGGCAACCGGATACGCCGATCTAACAGACGCTAAACAGTGTAGGAGCCGCCGAAGGCTGCGATCTTTTGATCTTGAAAATCAAACCATCGCAGCCGTCGGCCCCTACGGACGTTCTCCATATACCTGTAACCAGCGCAAATCCTCGAACCTTATTCCTGCTCACTTCTACGCCTTTTTTTGCGACGGCCTATACTGGCGTTTACCTGTCACCGATCGAGGGCTGGTTAATGTTTGCTCTCATGCAAAGCGCTCATGTGGAGTCGCTGCACCTCAGTATTGATCCCGTTACAGGGCTTAAAGCCGTGATTGCCATTCACAGCAGTCGCTTGGGGCCAGCGTTGGGTGGGTGCCGTTATCTGGCGTACCCCAACGACGAAAGTGCAGTCGGCGATGCGGTCCGTCTGGCCCAGGACATGAGCTATAAAGCAGCGCTGGCCGGGCTGGCAGTCGGCGGAGCAAAAGCGGTCATCATGCGCGCGCCTCATGTTGAAAGCCGTTCAGCGCTGTTTGAAGCATTTGGGCGCTGCGTGGAGCAACTCGACGGCCGCTACATCACGGCCATCGACAGCGGCACCTCCACCGCCGATATGGACTGCATCGCCCAATACACTCGCCACGTCACCAGCACCACCGCTGCCGGTGATCCTTCGGCGCACACGGCCATGGGCGTGTTTGCCGGCATCCGCAGCACCGCCTCATCGCGGCTGGGCAGTGACAACCTTGAAGGCCTGCGAGTGGCTATTCAAGGCTTGGGCAAAGTTGGCTACGCCCTGGCCGAGCAACTGCATGCCGCTGGCGCCGAGTTGCTGGTGTGCGACACCGACCCTGGCAAAGTGCGCTTGGCCATGGAGCAGTTGGGCGCCCACCCGGTGGCCTGCGAAGCCTTGCTCAGCACGCCGTGTGACATTCTGGCGCCGTGCGGCTTGGGCGGCGTGTTGAACTGGCACAGCGTCGCCCAATTGCGCTGCTCTGCCGTGGCCGGATGCGCCAACAATCAGTTGACCAACTTGCAAGTGGCCGACCAGTTGGAGCGTCGCGGCATTTTGTATGCACCCGATTACGTCATCAATTCGGGCGGGCTGATCTACATGGCGTTGACCCACCAAGGGGCGCAGCCAGAAACCATCAATCAGCATTTGCTGCAAATCAGCAAAAGGTTGACCGGCATCTACGCCCACGCCCAGGCCGAAAAACGTTCACCGGCCCGGGTTTCGGACGAATTGGCGCAGAAGCTGCTGTATGGGCAGGACTAAAAGCGGGCCGGTTTTCTGCAGGTTAAGGATCGCAGCCAGGATTCACAGGTTGTGAGGCATCCTTGAAACGGGTTTCAAATTCAACCAACTGCGCCTGCACCTGTTGCAATGCTTCGATCTGCCTCGCCACAGCATTTTTTTTCACCTCGATGGCGTTGCTGACCACCTCCCACGGCAAGGGTTGCCCTGGGTGGTTCTCGACAATCGTGAGCATTTCCTTAAGCTTGAAACCCAACTGCTGTGCACACTTGATGAACTTCAGCCACTCAACACTGTGTTGGGAGTAGATGCGGTATTTGCCCTGACGTTGAGGGGAGGGCAACAAGCCGATGGCTTCGTAGTGACGAATGCTTTTTATGGTCGTGCCTGACAATTGGGCCGCTTTGCCGATGTACATGAAAGGTCCTTAAAAGAGGCGTCGGCCGACGGAGCATTAGCGACGGGCAAGCGTCATGGCCTGTTGCAGCCACCTTTGCCGTTGAGTTGTGGTCGAAGTTAACACTGGGCCGAACATCAAGGTGGTCAGCGGTTTTATGCCGCAAAACGCCAAAGTGTGCTTGCGCATTTGATGAAGCCCCGGCATCCAGTAAACCCATTTGTAATACCACGGTGCAGTGTCCATGGCGACCAGCAGGTGGGCGGTGCGGCCTTTGAGCAATTTGTCAGGGAAGACTTTGCCCTGGCGGTACTTGAAGGCAAAGCCTGGCAGGAAGGTGCGGTCGATAAAGCCTTTGAGCAAAGCCGGAACGCCGCCCCACCACAGTGGAAACACAAACACCAGATGCTCGGCCCACATGATGTCTGCCTGGGCATCGAGCAGGTCTTGTTCCAGTGTCTGGATCTGGTTGTAACCTTCGTGCAGCACCGGGTCAAAGTTCAGAGCACCCAGTTGCATTATGCGCACCTCGCGACCAGCCTGCGTTGCTGCCTCGAAATAACAGGTTGCTATCGCGCCACAGAAACTGTCGGTCGAGGGATGCCCCAGAATGATCAGTACACGCTTGCTCATCGCTACACTCACCTGAAAGAAGGCCTTTCAAGGTAAACGTTGCCCCAAAGGGGAGAGTCAAGCGAGGGCGCGACTGATTACTCGCTCTCGACCAGCAGCTCGGACAGCGCGTCGGGCTGGCTCTTGAAGGCCTTGGCGAACACATCGCGGTTTTTCGCCATGTAGATGCCGGCTTCTTCAACTTGCTGCTCGTTCAGCGACGGCACAGCTTTTTGCAACACCTCAGCCAGCAGCTCGGCCAGCTCGAGCATTTTGTCATGACGGTCAGCTTCGGCTTTATCCATGAACAAGCGCTCCAGATCTCGGCTGCTGCGGTATACCACTTCGACGGCCATTTACCACCTCATATGCCTTCACGATAAGTTGTCTTACGAATACTGTGTTTTTATACAGCCAAAAGCATAAGCCAATCATCGCCCTTTGAATAGCGACTTTTTGACTCTAGCTGCAAATGGCAGAGGACGTGTCTAATCGCGGCTGGCCATCATCTCACTGGCGGTGACTGGCCTTTTTTCTGCATGCAGAAAGCGTCACGTTCATCGCGGATGATCCGTTTTAATCGACTCAAGGAGCTGCATCGTGAGAGTAAACAAAGCTGAGAAGCTACGTCGCCGGGTTCATGAACTGGCCGAATCGATGGGCAATTTGTTCGTTGAAACCTTCCACTACCTGGCCTTGTTCGCCATTGGTGCTGTCACTGCCTGGGCGGCGGTGATGGAATTTCTGCAGATGGTGGAGAAGGGCAACATCAGCATCGACGACATTCTGCTGCTGTTTATCTACTTGGAACTGGGGGCGATGGTCGGGATTTATTTCAAGACCAACCACATGCCCGTGCGTTTCCTGATTTACGTGGCGATCACGGCGTTGACCCGCTTGCTGATTTCCAACGTCTCGCACCACAATCCGCCGGACATGGGCGTGGTGTACCTGACCGGGGCGATTCTGCTGCTGGCGTTTGCGATTCTGGTGGTGCGCTATGCGTCTTCGCAGTTCCCCTCAGTGAAGATCGAGAACCCGCATCGCAAGACCGGCGCCGGTTCTGGCGAGCACCCGGAGGTGGAGAAGGGCGAGTTGTAATCTGCTTTTTTGCACCACTAAAAAGGGCGGGCTTACCGAAGTAAGCCCGCCCTTTTTTAGTGCGCTTGGCGCTGAATCAGCTGTTGAGTGCAGCCTGTTCTTTTTCCAGGAATTCTTCTTCGAGCAAAACGTCAGCACTGGTTTTGTGCTCTTTCTCTCCGAACCCCTCAACGGGCAGTTTTGCGGTGTGTTTACCACGCAGCTTGCCGAACAAATGCTCCAGAGCGTGCTGCAGTTTGGTCGCAGCGCCTTCAACGGCGAGTGTCAGTTCATTAGCGTCGTGGGATACCAGAATCGGTTGGTGACCTTTTGGACGAGCCTCCATTTTGCAGCGTTTGTCTTTTGGACCGGACTTGCCGCCATTCTCATCGGTGACATGCACGATGACTCGAGTCAGGTCTAACAGGTAACGCTCGAGCGTAACTTCAACTGTAGCTGTCACCCAATTCTGGGTGCGTGCGTCAACAGCGATGTTTTTATCGGAAAAGACTTCAGTTTGCATAATGCTTCCCTTATCTAGCGTGCTCGTGTGAGTTGTGACGGCCTCGCGACTCAAAGGTTCATCGTCAGCGCTCACCTACAGTGTTTGAGCCGATGAGCAAATATTTCAAGCACTATTTTCAGGAAAAATCATTGGCCCTGATCCGCGTCAGTCTTTGACCGGGACAAAGGCCCGCGTGGACGGGCCATGGCCGATTTATATCAAAATGCAACAGAGGTCTGGACATACACGGTGCGAGGTTCGCCCACGTATTTGCCTTTGTTGTTGTCGTCAAACGAGCGTGTGTAGTACTCGTGGTTGAAGATGTTTTTAACGCCGACAGCCACGTTCAAGTCAGACAATTGATGGCCGAAATCGTAGCCGACGCGGGTGTTGAACAGCATGTAGCCGGGGATCAGGCCGGTGCTGCCGTCAGCGCTTTCAGTGCGGGTGTTGGCGTTGTCAGCGAACTGGTTGCTCTGGAAAGTGCTGTCCAGGTTGGCCTTCCACGGGCCTTGGGTGTAAGCAACGCCAAGGCTGCCTTTGTTTTTCGAGGAGAACGGCACACGATTACCTTTGTTCGGTCCATCTTCGCGGATGGTCGCGTCAACATAGGCGTAGGTGGCATACACGTCGAAACCGGCCAGTTCCGGGCTCAAGCCTTCGAGCGCATAGTTGACGCTGGCTTCGATGCCTTGATGGCGGGTTTTACCCCGGGCGATCACGGTGTCGGTGGTCTGGTTGCTGTCGTATTGATTGTTGAAGTTGATCAAAAATGCGCCGATCTCCGCGCGCAGGTTGCCATTGTCGTAGCGCGTGCCCAGCTCCCAGGTGCGGGCTTTTTCAGGTTTTACTTCGCCGCCGGTGACCCGGTTCGGCATCTGGCTGTACTGCACACTGCCGAACGAGCCTTCGGTGTTGGCGTAAATATTCCAGCTGTCGGTTACGTGGTACATCACGTTGAGTGCAGGCAGCGGCGTGTTGTAGTCGCCTTTATATTTCACGTGGGTCAGCAGGTTGGTTTGCTGCTGTTCGATCATTTCGTAGCGAATGCCGGGCGTGAATGTCCACTTGCCGATGTTGATTTTGTCGTCGATGAAAAAGGCGTGCGCCTCGGTGGCTCCGCGAGTGTCGCGGTCGTTGCGGCTGCTGGTGGTCGGCAATTGGTTGTCAGCGATAGGCGTGCGGTAGCGCAATTCGTGCCCGGCTTCGTTGATGTAGCGATATCCCACGCCCACTTCGTGCACGCTGCTGCCCAGGTCAAAGCCTTGGGCCAGGCGCGTTTCAACCCCGCGCACCCAGTACTCGCGGGGTGACAGCGAGAGGAAAGTGCCTTGATCCAGATACCCGCTGCGCAGGGTTTTGGTGAAGAAGCTGTTCACCGTGAATTCGCGGCGGTCTTCCTGGTAGCGATAACCAAAATTGACCAGCGTGCGGCGGCCCCAGAACTTGTCGTTCGGGCGGGTCGATTGATACGGATCAGCCTTGTAAGCCGCGGTGCTCAGGCCGCCCGGCATTTGGGCCTCGCCGTCGTAGTACTGGGCCATGGCGTTGAAACTGTTGGCTTCGTCGAGCTGGTAGTTGCCCTTGAGAATCAGGTCATCAATGCGCGTGTCGCTGTGTTCGCGCCAGTCGCTGCCACGTGTTCCGGAGTAAAGCACGGCGCCGCCCAGGCCATTGTCGGCCGTGCCGCCTGCCAACAGATTGGCGGTTTTCTTGAAGCCGTCCTGGGTGGACGACGGGCTGGTTTCGGTCTGAACGCCCACTTTAACCGTCGGCTCGACGGGAATCGCGCGGGTCACAAAGTTGACGATGCCGCCCACGTTTTGCGGGCCGTAACGCACGGCACCGCCGCCGCGCACCACATCCACTGCGTCCATGTTGCCCATGCTCACCGGGGCAAAAGACAACTGAGGCTGACCGTACGGCGCAAACGGCACCGGAATGCCGTCCATCAACACCGTCGAGCGCGTGGCCAGGCGCGGGTTGAGACCACGTATACCGAAGTTGAGGGCCATGTCATGGCTGCCGGTGCCGTTGTTTTCCGGGGCGTTGACGCCGGGGATGCGGTTGAGTACCTCGCGGGCAGACGTGGCGCCCTGGCGTTCGAACTCTTCGCGGCGGATCACGTCACGGGCGCCCGGATGTTCGAACACATTGATTTGCTCGGCATCACCCAGCCAGTCGCCGACCACACTGGAGGCGCCCAGTTCGATGCTTTGCGGGGCGTCAGCAGCAGGTGCCGGTTGCAGGCTGAATGCGCCTTCGCCTTCTGAACGGGCTTGCAGGCCGGTGCCTTCGAGCAACGTTTGCAAGCCTTGCTCCGGGTTGAAGTTACCTTCCAGGCCGTGGCTTTGCAGGCCGCCGGCGGTGGCTGAACTGAAAGAAATCAGCACCCCGGCTTCACGTCCAAACTGATTCAGCGCGTTTTCCAGAGAGGAGGGCGCGATGTGATAGTGCTTGGCGTCAGGCTCGGCAACGGCGTTGAAGCTGAGGCTGGCACCCAGTAACACACTGGCCAGGGACGTAAGACGGAACGGCTGAGCGGGCATGAAAAAGTCCTGAGAAGAAGGGGTAAATCGAAGTGGCTTACCTTCTCTGTCACGCCAGATTTGAAAACAGCTCACGTTCTTTGAAATAAACACACACCGTGTAGGAGCGAGCTTGCCTCGCGATCTTTTGATCTTTAAAAAAGATCGCGAGGCAAGCTC
>NZ_JASCPQ010000094.1:0-20392 GCF_029959305.1 Pseudomonas sp. PS01297 | reverse complement strand
TGCTTGTCTCTCGATCTTTTTATTTTCAAAAGAAAATGATCGCGAGACAAGCTCGCTCCTACAATTTTGTTATGGTGGCGACTGTTATGAGTTTCAGAACCTGCCGAGTCGAGTACCGATGACCATCCAACTGCCTCGCACTATTGAACAATTCATAGGTGGCGCCACGCTGAGAGCCGACGAGATCGGTGAATCCCCCTGCGATGTTTATAGCTTCAAACGTGGTAACGATCGTTTCTTTCTCAAGATTTGCCCGGCTATTTTTGGCACCTACCACGTATAGCGTGTTACGAGAGGCGCGGGTATTGTCCTGGCTCACAGATCGCCTGAGTGTTCCTGAAGTGGTGGCTGTCGCGGAAAACGTTGAAGGTGAGTTCATGATTACGCGTTGTGTCGACGGGCAATCCCTTCAGGCGCGTATCAATGAACCGTCTTCGAACATTATGTTTTTTTGCGAGGCGGTTCGGCAATTACAGGCTGTGCCAATCCACGATTGCCCGTTTGATTCAAGTGTTGAAGCGCGTCTGCATGAGTTGGACTATCTGCTGGCACATAACTTGGGCGAGGGAGATGAACCGGCCAAGCGCGAGTTTTTCGAGCAGTTGGACGAACTTTTCTAGAGTTCCTCGCCATGGGCTCTGCCTGTAACTCACCATAGAGCGATTTAGAAAATGCCAAACATTCAACGGTACAATTGTCTTGGCTTCCAAGCCTACCGAGTAGATGGGGCATAGACCCTGACTGCTTGACTCTCTTTCAGTCAATTCTAGGGAATCTTCACGGTTGTACTTGCGTCATGATAGTGGCCCTCATCATCAATCAACGTGTAATTCACAGTCAGCTTGCTCTGAACATCAAGGCTAAAGGAGGCCAATGAATAGGGTTTGTCGCTTAAAGGAGGGGTCATCATGTCCAGCGTTTTGGCATTGGCGCGCTCTCGACCTTCATCCATTACCCGTAGAGAGGAAAATGAGGCGTGATAAGGGGTGGGGTTGTGACATACCAAAACCCAGCCACCAGCGTGTTGCTTAAGGCTGAAGGTGAGCAATGTGGCCATTTTTTCCGGGGGAACAGGTAAGTTGGCAGGGCGGTAGAACACCTTCATTTGGGTGTTCATTGCCACAGCAACTTGAGTCGCAAGCATCGGGCCAATCGTTTTGGTGGGCGGGATCTCGTAAATGTTCAGCCAACTCACCGACTCGCGGTCTTTTGGAAGTGAGCTAGCATCTTGAACGATCCGCAAGCCTTGAATGGCGCCTGCTTGCAGCTTGAATACTGAGGGCAATGCGACCATGGTTGACACAGCATTTTCCGGGGCTTGATTACCCTCGCCGTTGTCGAGCCAGGTTTGTACAACAACCGGATAGGTATTGGTGTTGGCGAGCATCAGTGAGCGCTGTGTTTGCCCCTCGTGGAAAATCAACCGGGTCCTCTCCGGCATGACGCCAGCATAAGCGCTTTGCAAAGCGCCCAGCACTAAACACCCCCAAAGCAGCAATTGCGCACATTTTTTTTTATTCATTGTACTTTCACCAAGACATAAGCAGTTGCGTTGACTTTTCCCGGTTTGGCCGTCAAACCGGGCAGTGCACTGAGGGTGGCAGTGATGGTCTGCGAATAATTGGTGAAG
This sequence comes from Pseudomonas sp. PS01297, assembly GCF_029959305.1. NCBI lineage: Bacteria > Pseudomonadati > Pseudomonadota > Gammaproteobacteria > Pseudomonadales > Pseudomonadaceae > Pseudomonas > Pseudomonas sp. PS01297. The sequence goes on along the minus strand of NZ_JASCPQ010000094.1, from coordinate 18,762 downwards.
TTCTGCGTGTTGCTCCCATTGCTGCTCGCCCCATCCAAGACCGGGTACCAGCCACCGGAGGCACCGGTGCCGGTGTTGGACCAACCTAAAAAATTCATGGCAGTGCCGTCCTTTGCGTTGCGCAGGCTGATCCCGACACCCGTCGCAACCGACGGATCGCTACCATAGCCGTTGGACAATAAGTGAGTGACTGCGCCGCCACTGGTCACAAGACCCATGGATTTGGCTTGGTTATAGGCGCTTTGAGCGATTTGAATACCCAGTGCTGTTTGATTGGTTGATGTTCCGGAATTAACCGCGTTATCGCATTCAAGATCAATGGTGAAGTCGCTGCTGCGCGTGGCTCCCTGGTTAAGCTCAGCGGCGGTGACGGGCAGGAAGGTGACGACAGGTGTGACGTTTCTGGCTACACAAGTAGCCGCGTAGCTGATTGACGCCGCCGAGCGCATGCCGTACCCAACGCCGTTTCGAGCGCCCCAAAATCTGTAGTATCTGCTGGAGTCTTCCCCGACCGAGTCGGACTTGATACCGCCACCCTGGAACTGGATATAACCGTTGGGTTGTGTACAGGTGTAAGGATAAACACCACTACCACTGCTGGCGGCTGTTCCAGTGCAATAATTTGAAACTGAGCCTGTCGTTGGAGGGAGGCTTGACACACGAACGAGCTCGGCCTGGATCAAGCTCAAGTGTTTTCCCTTGATCTGGATCTTGTCGCCTACCGTGTCGTATTCAGTAATCCGGGCTTGCTGCCAGTAACGGGTGTAAACCTGACCAGAATTAACATGAGTGAGTCTTATTGCAACATGCGGAAACCAGGTCGCGAAGTAGTTAGGCAGACCATCGGCAGCCCCAATGTCCCAGAACCCGCCCACCCGGTCATCACCATTAGTTGCAAAAAGTTCGTAGAGGTCATCAGCATCAGTGATATCACATTCCCACATAACAGTTTCACTGGTCAGTCCGGGGGCCGAAGCCGGTGAAATTACGATTGAACCAAGCAGAGTGCCCACGGGCTGTAAGTGCGTTGATGTCAGATTGATCCGGCCGAAGGTCAGTTGAGCTGTATTGTTGTCGCGCGTCTGGATGCCGGAGTAAATTCTTTTGCAGGTTGCCTGAGCTTCAGAAACGACTGCCCCCAACATCATTACAAGCGTGACCGTTAAGTGATAACGAGAAGGCATCATTGGGGTGTTCTTTTTGTAAAAAGGGATCATGGGATACGACACTCGCTATTGATCTTGATCAGTGCCTGACTGACATCCTGTCGAGTCAGGTCGAAGTGCATGCTGCATCGTTCTTCTGGAGCGTCGCCCCAGCGTGCGACCAACGTGCCTTTGAGTTTGTCGGTCCGAAGGTAGGCCTGGCTGCCTTGGCCGACCATGCCAATTACGCTGTCGCTGTCATCCAGTACATCGGCTCCCATGGGCACTGCTTTGCCGTCACTGCGCAGGGCTTTTACCAGAATTGCGTTGCCGATTACCGTATTGAACTTGACCTTGACTGCCGCTCCGGCATATGGAGCAACGCGTTGTTGGCCATTGCCGATTTCCGTCTTTTCGCTGATACCTTCCGGGTTGATGACAACGGAGTTGTAGCGGTATGGCGTTAGTGACGGCACCAGCGCGTACCCTCGGCTATCGATCGTGGCTCCGCTTGCGCTCATGACTTTGGCACCACTGGCGCCCTTGGCTTCGATCAGCGCAAAGGTATCGCTCAAGTACGGGCCAAAAGTGATACCCCCTTCGTGCAATGCCAGAGCACCGCGGGCACTCCCTGAGGCCTGCCAGTAATCCTGACTTTTGGAGGCTGTGGCACTCAGTGAAGCGTTGGGTAGATATTTTTGAAGGCTGGCACTAAAAACGTTGAGCTTTTGTTGGGCATCGCGAGAGGCGTCAATGCCATAGCTCAGCGACTGATCGTCGCTCTGAGTGCCTGATAACGAGGTTTGATACACATTGCCAGAGTCCGAGCTATGAGTGACCGAGGTACTTAGATAGGGCGTGTTAGGGCGACCGGGGCTGCCGAGCGGGAAAGACACGGACAGCAGTGTGACGGTTTCGCTTCTGCCGTCTGTACGAGCAATGCCAAGACCACCATTGGCGAATGTGTTGTCGAGCGGATCGTCGTAGTGCCCGCTGCGGCGGTTCAGGTAACTGCCGGTAGTCTGCCGTGATGTTGTCAGGTTCAGGCTGATATTGTTACGCAGTGTGTTGGACCAGCCAAACTGTAACTGAGTGTCGCGGTCTCGACCATTGCGATAGTCTTGGGTCGAGCCCGACAGAAACACGCTGCCCATGTCATCAAGGCTTTGGCTAATCGACACTTCGAAGCGCGAGCGCTGCATGTAGCTTGTCGACTCCCAGGTATCGTGTTTTCGAGTCGATCTGCGTACCCCTAAGACATCGCCCAAATCGCGATAGCCTTCAGTGGAATAGCGATACCCGGCTATTGATAAGGTAGTGTTGGTGGGCTGAAACGTTCGACTGTATGACAGACGTCCCATCCAGCCATCCAACTGACCGTCTCCGGGTAAGTCAGCTCGTGAGTACGTAGTATCCAGGCCGAATGCACCCAGGCTGCTGGAGTACACGCCTCCTACTACGAACGCCTGATAACGATCCGCGATTCTCAGGCCGCTGTTGGCGGTAATGCTATTGCTCAGGCCGATTTGGTAGGTCACCTCACCAAACGGATCGTGATCTCCGTTGTCTCGGGTTCGTCCCAGCGCCAAGCTGTAGCGAGACACGCCAGGGCGCAACGATTCGGGAACCGCCGAGAAGGGCACCGTAAACGTGCTGACGTTACCATCAGCTTCAATCACAGAGACTTCCAGGTCGCCGTTGTAGTTGGTTGAATAAAGGTCATTGATCTCAAATGGACCCGGCGTGACGGTAGTTTGATAAATATCATTGCCGTTCTGACGCACGATCACTTGTGCGTTGCTGGTAGCGACTCCTCGTATCGTGGGCGCATATCCGCGCTGTGACTCGGGCAACATGCGGTCGTCAGAGGCGATCTCAATACCGGTATAACTTAGCCCTGAAAAAAAACGCCCCGACGTAAACCCCTGGCCTGCAGTCAGGTCGCCCTTAATGCCCGGTAATGCTCGTTGGGCGTATGTACGGGTCGTATTCCAGTGCGATCCGTAATCGTTGTCATAACGCCAGTTTCCCTGATGGCGCAAGCGCCATAGACCCACGTTCAAGCCACTGTTCAGGGACAGATAACTCGAATCTGTACTGCTGTTGTTTTTACCGGAGCGAGTCACATGATATTGGTTGGCGCTGTAATTGACGAAGCCCATAAGGCTGCCGGCATCAAGACTCTGTGTTGGCACGTAACCCCTTGGCGTGTTGATCATCAGGCTCTGCGGGATGCTTAAATCCAGTCTCAGTATCGAAAAATCGAAAGCCGTAGAGGCGCCGTGGATGGCCTGTGAGAGGATCAGGCATTGATTGTCGTCGGTGGTATGAATGGCGCTTTTAAGCACACCTGAAGACTCCAGCAGTTTCTCTGACAGACAGGGCTGGACATCGCCATTTCCCTGGCTGGCAAAGCGCAAGTCAACCCGATCTACAAAACGCCGGTTGATAAATAGATCGACTTTGTACTGCCCTGGTTCTACTGCGTTAATACGGTTGAAACGCGATAACGAGCCATTACCGAACATCATGTTGTCGTCGAAAACGTAAGGGTCGTTAGCGCTCACTGTGGCAGGTTCTGCCAGAACCGGATCAGGGCACAACAAACTGACAGTGGTTAACGCCGATGCTCCTACCAGATCGCGTAATCCATGTAAGCGTGAAACCTTAAAATCCTTTTTAAATACATAAACGCGACGCACAAGCATAAACACTCATCCCGGGCCATCAGTTAATAAGGAGGTCATTGATGACATCTGCACCGTAATCGTTGACTAACGTCAGGCGTAGCATGTCGCCTTTGCTGGCTGACGTATGAGTGGGCAGCATCCAGTTGACTTCACTCAGAGGCGGAATCATCACGGCCTGATTTAAGGGAAGTGTTTGACCGGCATGGATCACCTTCGCCTCGCGCACGGTGGCGTAGTAACCACTGCGATTGCTGGCGACGATAGACCTGCCTTGTAATTTGAAGCTGAGTGATTTACTCAGCTCATCCGGGTTACCCGCCAGTTGCTGAGGGCGGTAGAACAGTTTCATCCGGCTATTCACGCCAACCAGCAACTTGTTGGCCTGCAATTCGCTGGCCTTGATGGCCGGCATTTGCAGGAAACTAAGATAAAAGAGTGTTTCTCTATCTTTGGCTAACCTGTTACCAGTAAAGACCAAACGAACAGTCTGTCCGGCATTCGGGTTAATACGAAAAATTTGTGGATTGGCAATAAAAGGTGAAGTGGTATTTTGCGGCTCGTTATTGTCTGGATCGTTATCAGTCCACATTTGCACGATATAGGGCAGTGCATTCTGATTGGTCAACTGCACGGTTTTTTCTTGCGCCTGAGCAGGGTATATCACTCGGGTGCCGGTCATGATGACACTGGCACTAACAGGATTCACTGAAAGTGCCAGGAGAGTTAGAGCGAAGGTCTGAGTTAGTTTTATTAGGCGTGACATGGCAATCCGCACACAACGTGTAAAGAGTAGGGGCGTTTGGGGGAGACAACTCTACCGGGCGTATTGCCCGGTAGAGTGGACTACTGCTTTACAGATAATCCAAAGCGTATTGCACGCTGGCTGTAACTGTACCCGCAGTGGCACCACCTGTTTCGCTGACATACTGCGCAGCGAAATCATGGCTGGTTTCAGTTTGCGCGCTGGGTAGAACCAGACCGGCCACCGAGGTGACCCCTTCAAGTACGATGGCCGTACCTGCAGGTGCGCTAAGCAATTGAATTTGTACGTTTGTGGCTGTACCTGAGCTGCCAAGGTTGCCAGCACTGGTCACGTTGTTGCCCAAGAATGCAGTTTTGATCGCCAGGGCTGTTGATGATGGGGCAGTGCAACCGCTGATGCTTACAGTGAAAGGGGTCTCTCCGGCTTTGCTGTTCGCGGCACTCAACGATGTGGCACTCACAGTGGGTAGCAGGATCATCGGGCTGGCCGCATTACCATTGACTGCAACCGTACATGTTTGATCGGTGACTTGTCCGTTAAACGTGATGGTGTTTTGAGAAGCTGCGAAAGCCATGACAGGGAATGTAGCGGCGAGGATTAAAGCGATCCGTTTCATGGTGTAACTCCTGTGTGAGGTTTAGATGTACTCCTAAAGCCGGAAAGAGTTAAGAAGGCGTTTTGTCAAAATGCAAATATAAAATAAAATTTGTGTTGTCGTTGATAGTGTCTAGGCTGTGTGATTTGGCGAGGTGTTACTGAGAGTCTGCTGTGCTGTTTTAATCATTGTTTAAAGTGGGGGTGTTGTCGTGTGGTCAGTTGGGTTTTTTTATCTAATTGCACAAGGAATGGAACTTTTGATCAGATCGGTAATACACGCTCGCGCTATAGAGCAATTCAAGACGTAGGAGATTTTTGAATATGGGGGAGTTGGTTTTAAGCTAGAAGAGTAATACTTCGTCATCTCTTTCATGGGGGCCTGTTGCGGGGCTGTATGTGTTGTGACACACAGCCCCAACCCTTTTTAATCAGGCAAGCTCATGTGCACCAACGGGAAGGGTCGTCCTTCGCCGTCCAGTGGCGAACGCCCCGTTTGTACGAAGCCGTAGTGCAAATAAAACCCTGCGGCCTGTGGGTTTTGCTCGTTGACATCCACGCTGAGCGTCGCGCGCGACGTGCGGACATGGTCCAGCAAGGCTCGGCCAATGCCTTGGCCATGCTGTTTTGGGTCTACGAAGAGCATTTCAACATGGTTGTCACTGAGTCCAATGAACCCTAGCGGACAGTCTTCAGTATTTGCCGCGACCCACAACTCTACGGCGGGCAAGTAGATGTCACGCAACTGCGGGATCAGTGCATCGATGTCCGATGGCTGCAAAAAGTCGTGAGTGGCTTGAACTGCACGCAGCCAGATGTTGAGCAACTGCGTATGGTCCGCAGCGTTACCCTTGCGAATGATCATGAAATCATCCTTCTTCTCTTTAGGTCTGATGATGGGTGCGCCGGGCAGTGGCGACCGATTAAGAGTCGGCTTCAGGTATGACCGCTTCGCGAGTTAACGCCTGGGCGGTGCACTTAAGAGGGGCCGAAAAAGAATGGGCGGCCAATTTGCCGGGGCACATTGAAGATGTCAAGAAGGCGAGGGGGACCGGTCGCTACCCAAGCATGATCAACTCGGCACCCTCTAGCAGCAGCGGACGCACGAGGATCTTGTAGCAATCGGCATCAAATGCCTGGCCGATGCTTTTCGGTGCCTGCCTGGCTTCAGCTTCCGTGGCGTAGGTGCCGATGTAATGCCAGCCGTCCACGACGTGGTATTCCTCATGCGCACCGTGGCGTTCGCGCAGTGCGATTGCGCAGGGGAACGGCCAGCGGTGTACGGCCCAGCGGGCAAGCGCGGTTAACAAGCGTTCGGTGTGGGCAGCATGGCTTTCATCGCCTCGGCAGGCGCCCGCGCATTTGCCGATTTGTGCTCTGAAACAACTGCGGCCCACGGCTTTTTCGATGCCGAGCAGGCTGTGGCACAGGCGCTGCTCGTCAGCGATCAGCATCAATGCTTCAGTGGCCATGCGCCTGTTGCGGAACAGGCCGTACAACGGGCTGGCGCCGGGCAAGCCCGTGGTGTCGATGATGTCTACCGCACCATTGATGACGCGTATTGAACATAAGCGGCGTTGCTTGCGTAATCGTTTGTTCTTGAGTGGTTGCAGTTCTTTGATCAGGCGCGATTCCAACAGCAGCGCGCCGATTTCTCCGGCGGTTTGCACATACTCGATTCTTTGTGCTTGGCGCAGCATGCGGGCTTCTTCGGGTGTTCGCAGGTGTGCCAACAATCTGCTGCGGATATCGACACTTTTACCGATGTACAGCGGCATCGAGTCGTCTTGCGCATAAAAGAAGTAAACCCCTGGCGCTCGCGGTGCCGCAGCGACTTGAGCGCGCAGGTGCTCGGGGTATTCATAAACAGGGGCGAGTTGTGCAGGGCGTATAGGCATGGTGGATATAGTGCGGCATAGGTAACGGGATATGACAGCCGCCGGTCAGAATCGCTCCGGTGTGTGCGGCTAGAACCGGTCATGGAACCCGGCTAGAGTTGTGCCCAACTGGAACGCTGAAGCTAAAGGACTGCCGATGAATTTGACGCCTGAACACTTTGTCAGCCTGGCAATGGGCAACCCGATCAACGCTGAAGTGATGGCCCGCTTGCCCAGGCTGGGCGTTGAACAGTGCTTGTTGACGGCGGGCAGCCTGTTTCAGGCGGTCTGGAACCATCGCTCAAACCTGCCGCCGGCGTTTGGGGTTAAGGATTACGACGTTTTTTACTTTGATCAAGACGTGTCTTGGGAGGCGGAAAACGAAGTCATCATCAAGGCACGGCAGCTGTTTGAGGATCTTGGTGTGAACGTCGATATCAAGAACCAGGCCCGGGTGCACCTCTGGTATCCCGAACGTTTCGGCAGGCCTTATCCGCAGTTGTTTACCGCCCGTGACGGTATTGATCGTTATCTGGTGGCCGGGACCTGCGTGGGGCTTTGCGCTGACAGCGGCGAGGTGTATGCGCCTTATGGGCTGGATGACATCGGGCAGGGGCTGTTACGCAATAATCCGTTAACCCCGCAGCCTGATTTGTTTATACATAAGGCCAAAAGCTACCAAGCGCGTTGGCCATGGCTGACGATTATTGATCTGTAGGGGCGAGCGGTCTTTTTAAAGATCAAAAGATCGCGAGCAAGCTCGCTCCTACAGATTGGGTCACTGCTAACTAAGGCGTTATGGGCGCGTGCGGGTGGCTTTGCGCGAAGTGTTTTTCATAGGCCCGGCAAACTCGCAGTACCTGGTCATCGGCAAAGCGCGCGCCGACCACGTGCAGGCCTACCGGCAGGCCATTGTCGGCCAGCCCGCAGGGCACTGATGCCGCTGGTTGTTGGGTCAGGTTGAACGGGTAGGTGAACGGGGTCCATTGCATCCAGTCGGTCAATGAGGACTCGGGCGGCACGTTGTGCCCGGCCGCAAATGCGGTAATGGGCAGCATGGGCGAGACCAGAATGTCGTAGCGCTGATGGAAGTCGTTCATGTGCGCGACCAATGCCGCCCGTGCTTCCAGCGCGGTGCTGTATTGCTCAAGGCTGATACGCTCGCCAAGGCCGGCAATCCGTTGCAGCCCCGGGTCCATCAGGTCGCGCTGGGCACTGCTGAGTTGGCCGGCCAAGCGCGCTGCACCGGCAAACCACAGGGTGTTAAAGGTCTCCAGCGGATCGCTGAAACCTGGGTCAACCTGCTCGACATGGGCGCCGAGTTCGGCCAGACGCTCCACCGCTTGGGCCACCACGCGGGCGACCTGCGGATCAACGTCGACATAGCCGAAGTTGGGACTGTAGGCGATGCGCAAACCCTTGAGGTCATCGCTCTGTGCCAGCCAGGGTGTGGTGCGCGGTGCACCGATCAAGCCATCGCGGGCATCGGGCCTGGCCACCGTTTGCAGCATCAGCACCGAGTCTTCAACGGTGCGGGTCATCGGCCCCAGATGCGAAAGGATGGTCATGGAGCTGGCTGGCCATTGCGGTACGTAGCCGAAGGTCGGCTTGATGCCAAATGTGCCGGTAAACGCGCAAGGGATACGGATCGAGCCGCCGGCATCGCTGCCCTGGTGCAGCACGCCCAGGTTAAGCGAGGCGGCAGCAGCAGCCCCGCCGGATGAGCCGCCTGCGGTCAGCCGGGTGTCCCAGGGGTTACGGGTGATGCCATACAGCGGGTTATCGGTGACGCCTTTCCAGCCGAATTCCGGGGTCGTGGTCTTGCCCAGCAAGACCGCGCCTGCCTTGCGCATAAAAGCACTAAAAGGCGCGTCAATCTCCCATGGACCTTGCGCCGTGGTGGTGCGAGAGCCTTTGCGGGTGGGCATGCCTTGAGTCAGAGTCAGGTCTTTGATCGAGGCCGGTACGCCATCCAGCGCGCCGCAAGGCGTGCCCTTAAACCAGCGCTGTTCCGATGCCCGGGCCGCTTGCAGCGCGCCTTGCGGGTCAACATGGCAGTAGGCGTTGACTGCCGGGTTGTAGCGCTCAATGCGCAGCAGGGCATCCTCGACCACTTCCACTGGAGAGAGGCTTTTATCGCGGTAACGGGCCAGCAGTTCGACGGCGTTCATCTGGCCGATATCAGGCGTTTTACTCATGATTGTTTACCTCCTTGCGCGGCATTGACCATGGCCCGTAGCAGTACAGCGCAGCCGTCGGCCAAGTCCTGAGGCGCCGCGTTTTCGATTTCGTTGTGGCTGATCCCGCCTTCACATGGCACAAAAATCATCCCGGCCGGGCCCAGCTCGGCGACAAAAATAGCGTCGTGCCCGGCGCCGCTGACGATGTCCATATGGCTCAAGCCCAACTGTTGCGCACCCTCGCGTACCGCATCGACACACGCAGGGTAGAAGTCCAGCGGCGGGAAATCAGCGGTCGGGGTCAGCTCAAAACTCAAGCCGTGCTCGACACTGGCCACTTCAATGGCTTCGCGCACTTCATCCACCATGGCTTGCAGGTGATCGGCATGCAGGTGCCGCAGGTCGATGGTCATGTGCACTTGCCCGGGGATCACGTTACGCGAGCCTGGGTGCAGGGTCAGGCAGCCAACGGTGCCGCACGCATGGGGTTGATGCTGGTGGGCGATCCGGTTGACGGCGCTGACCACGTGCGCGGCGCCGACCAGCGCATCTTTGCGCAAATGCATGGGGGTAGGGCCTGCATGGGCTTCAACGCCGGTCAGGGTCAGGTCAAACCACTTCTGGCCGAGGCAACCCATGACCACGCCAATCGTGGTGGCGCGGTCTTCCAGCACCGGGCCTTGCTCAATGTGCGCTTCAAAATACGCGCCCACCGGGTGCCCGAGCACCGGGCGGGTACCAGCGTAGCCAATGCGCTGCAACTCGGCGCCGACTGACAAGCCTTGTTCATCGACTTTGCTCAGGGTTTCGTCCAGGTCGAATTTACCGGCAAACACCCCGGAGCCCATCATGCACGGCGGGAAACGTGAGCCTTCTTCGTTGGTCCAGACCACCACTTCAATGGGCGCTTCGGTGGTCAGTTGCAGATCGTTCAAGGTGCGGATGACTTCCAGCCCGGCCATGACCCCGTAGCAACCATCGAATTTGCCGCCGGTGGGTTGGGTGTCGATGTGGCTGCCGGTCATGACCGGTGGCAGGTCGGGCTGACGGCCCGCACGGCGGGCAAAGATATTGCCAATGCCGTCAATGGTCACCGTACAGCCGGCTTCTTCACACCAGCGCACAAACAGGTCGCGGGCCTGGCGGTCGAGGTCGGTCAGGGCCAGACGGCAGACACCGCCCTTGGCCGTGGCGCCGAGTTGTGCCAGGTCCATCAGTGATTGCCACAGGCGGTCGCGGTTGATCAGCGGCGCGTTGCTGTTGAAAAGGTCGGATAACACGATAGGGCTGTTCATGGACACGAGTCTCCCTTCAGGCGCTAAGGGCCAGGTAACGGTTCTTGATCGTTGGGTTGGCACGGAAATCGGCGGCGCTGCCTTCGTACACCACACGGCCTTGTTCAAGCACGTAATGGCGATCGGCAAGCTTGTCGCAGACCATCAGGTTTTGTTCCACCAGCAGCACGGGCAGGCCGTCGTCCTTGATCTTGCGCAGGATCTTCACCAGTTCATCGACGATCACCGGTGCCAGGCCTTCGGTGGGCTCATCGAGAATCAATAGTTTGGGATCGTTGACCAGGGCACGGGCGATGGCGAGCATTTGCTGCTCCCCGCCGGACAACGCATGGCCAGCGTTTTTACGCCGCTCCTTGAGGCGTGGAAACATGCTGTAGACGTCTTCCAGCTGCCAGCGGCTGGTTTTGCGTTGGGCAATGCGCAAGTTTTCTTCAACGCTCAGCAGACGGAAGATCCCGCGATGCTCCGGCACCAGGGCCAGGCCTTCGCGGGCGATTTCGAAAATCTTGCGCCCGACCATGTTCTGGCCGTTAAAGCGGATCTGCCCTTTGCGCGGGCAGACAACCCCCAGAATGCTGCGCAACGTGGTGGTCTTGCCCGCACCGTTACGGCCCAGTAAGGTCACCAGTTCACCGGGGTTGACCTGCAGCGAGACGCCCTCGAGCACGTGGCTTTTGTCGTAGTAGGAATGGATGTTGTCGACGATTAGCATCAGGCGGCTTCTCCCAGGTAGGCGGTGCGCACACGCTCATCGGCGCGGACAAATTCAGGAGTGCCCTCGACCAGGATCTGGCCGTGGCTCATCACCGTGATGCGTTGGCTGATGGACATCACAATGCTCATGTTGTGTTCGATCAACAGCACGGTGTGATCGCGGCCCAGGTCGCTGATCAGTTGGGTCATGATCGGAATATCGTCAATGCCCATCCCGGAGGTGGGCTCGTCGAGCATCAGCAGTTTGGGTTTGGAGCAAATCGACATGCCTACCTCCAGCACCCGTTGCTGGCCGTGGGACAGTTCGCCCGCCAGGGTGTTGGCGCGCTGGGTCAGTTGTAGGCGTTCGAGCACCTGGTCTGCCATGTCCAGGTGTTCGCGTTTGCTGTCTACCCGGCGCCAGAAGTTCAGTGCGGCCAGCCCGTCACGGCCCTGTGCGGCAAGGCGCAGGTTTTCCCGCACGCTGAGGTTCTGGAACAGGCTGGTGAGCTGAAAGGAACGCGCCATGCCTAACGCAACCCGGCCATGGGACGGCTTTTTGATGATGTTTTTACCACCAAACACAATCGCCCCGTCGGTGGCCCGGCGCTCGCCGGTCAAACAGTGGAACAGGCTGGTTTTACCCGCGCCGTTGGGGCCGATTACGGTATGAATGGTGCCTTGCTCGACCTTCAGGTTGACCCCGTTTACGGCATTGAAAGCGCCATAGGACAGCTTCAGGTTCTCGGTTTCCAGCAGGTAAGGTGTTTTAGCACTCATGGCTGTTCCTCCTGAATCGGCAGGCGGCTTTTGCGCGAGCCTTTGATGCGTTCGAAAGCGCTGGTAAATCCACCCCACAAACCGCCGCGCATAAACACCACGACGACGATCAAAATGATCCCGAGCAGCATCAGCCAGCGCGGCCACAGGTCTGATAGGAAATCACCCAGCAGCACAATGGAACCGGCACCCAGCAAGGAGCCAAACAGCGATCCGGTGCCCCCGACAATGGTCATGATCAGGATGTTTTCGGACATCATCAGGTCGATGTTGGACAGCGGCACAAAATGCAGCAGCATGGCGTACAGCGCCCCGGCAACCCCGGTGACCGCGCCCGACAGCATGAACACCAGGATCTTGAAGTGGCGGGTGTCGTAGCCGATGGCGGCGGCACGGGTTTCGTTCTCGCGGATTGCCATCAACGTGCTGCCAAAGGGCGAGGCAATCACCCGGCGTGCGCCAATGAAAATCAGCAAAAACAGCACCGCGACAAAGCCGTAGAAGTAGCGCGCATCACTCAGCGACATCAGCAGCGTGTCGCCGATGCGGATTTCTGGCCGTGGCACATCGAGCAGACCGTTGTCGCCGCCGGTCCAGCCGCTCAGGGTGTAGGTCAGGAAGTACGCCATCTGGCTGAACGCCAGGGTCAGCATCACAAAGTAAATACCGGTGCGGCGAATCGCCAGGGCACCGACCAGAAATGCCAGCAAGGCACCGGCGATGGCCGCACCCAGCAGTGCGCTGAATAGCCCCCATTGCAGATGAATCATCAGCAAGGCGGCGCAGTAAGAACCGGCGCCAAAGAAGATACCTTGGCCGAAGGACAGCAGCCCGGTGTAACCCAGCAACAGGTTGCAGGCCAGCGCGGCCATGGCGAAGATCAGGATTTCAGTGGCCAGGGTGGCCGATGGCAATATCAGTGGCAGGCCGATCAGTACCGCAATCACCCACAGCAGCATCGAGCGCGACTGGGTTTTGGCGAAGGGCAGGGGGTTTTTCTCGCTCATGTCAGGCTCTCCCAAACAGGCCGTAAGGACGCAGCAAAATCACCACGGCCATTGCGCCGTAGATCATCAGGCTTGCACCCTGTGGCCAGATAGTTGTCATCAGGCTTTGCACCACACCCACCAGCAGGCCGCCCACCAGTGCGCCACTGAATGAACCCATGCCGCCGATCACCACCACCACGAAGGCCACGCCGAGAATCTCCGGGCCGACAAAAGGCTGGGCGCCGCGCAATGGTGCGAACAGCACTCCGGCGATCCCGGCAAGCCCGGCGCCCAGGGCGAAGGTCATGGAAAACAGGCGGAAGATATTGGTGCCCAGCAGTGACACGGTTTCGGTGCTTTCACTGCCGGCGCGCACCAGCGCGCCGAAGCGTGTGCGTTCCAGCAACAGCCACAGGGCAAAGCCCACCAGCGCCGAGAAGGCAATCAGGAACAAGCGGTAGTAGGGGTATACAAAGTCGCCAATTTCCACCACGCCGCGCAGTAACGGCGGCACCGCGACACTTTTACCGACCGGGCCCCAGATCATCACGCTGGCTTCTTGAATAATCAGCGCAATACCCAGCGTTACCAGGATCTGGAACATGTGCGGCAGGTTATAAATGCGCTGAATCAGCACCCGCTCGATCACCCACGCGAGGGCAGCAACCAGCAGCGGTGCGATCAGCAGCGACAGCCAGAAGTTGCCGGTCAGGCTGACGGCGGTGTAGCAGAGGTAGGCGCCCAGCAGAAAGAACGCACCGTGAGCGAAGTTGACGAAGTTCAACAGGCCAAAAATGATGGTCAGTCCCACCGCAATCAGAAAGTAGATCATCCCCAGGCCCAGGCCATTGAGAATCTGAAACATATAAAGTTCGAGCATGCAGATACCCTCTGCAGGCGGTCGTGGCTGACCGGCTGCGTGTAGCAAGTGCTAAATAGTCGGTGGTTTAGCTGAGTACGCAGCCGGTGTCGGCGACGGGGGCAAACGACTGACCGGAACTGACCACCAGCGCCAGATCGTCCTTGTCGGTCATTTCGCGCTCCGGTTTGCCCAGCATCAGGTAGTAATCCTTGATCACTTGATGGTCACCGGCGCGGATGGTTTCTTTGCCGGTCGGGCCTTCGTAGCTCAAGCCCTGCATGGCGTTGGCCACTGTGGGACCATCGAAACTGCCCGTGGCGGCGATGGTGTCGAGCATGACCTTGGTGCTGATGTAGTCGGCGGCCAGCGGATAGTTGGGGTTGATGCCGTATTTGGCCCGCGTCGCCTTGACCAGCTCGCGGTTGAGCGGGGTGTCGACCTGATGCCAGTACTGGGCGCCGAGGTACACGCCTTCAAGCACATCACTGCCCAGCTCCTGGAATTGATCCAGCCCGGCGGACCACACCAGCAGAATTTTCATGCGCTCTTTCATGCCGAAATTCACGGCCTGACGCAGGGTGTTATTGGACTGGCTACCGAAATTGAGCAGCACCAGCACGTCGGGCTTGGCTGAAATAGCATTGGTCAAATAGCCGGAGAATTCCTGCTCCTGCAAAGAGTGGTAACTGTTGCCGACAAGCTCCAGCCCATGTTCCTTGAGCACTTCCCGGGTGCCATCGAGCAGTGCTTCACCGAACACGTATTGTGGGGTGATGGTGTACCAGCGCTTGGCCTCCGGCAGGCGTTTGATCAGCGGTATCAGGGTTTCACGCACCGCGCCATAGGTGGGTACAGACCAGCGAAACGTCGAGCTGTTGCAGTCCTTGCCGGTGACTTCATCCGCGCCCACCGGGGTCATAAACACACCGCCAGCCTTGTTCACTTCCTTGGCCACTGCCAGGGCGGACGATGACAGGGTGCAGCCCTGGAAAAAGCGTGCGCCGTCCTGGCCAATGGCTTCCTGAACCTTGCGTACTGCCTTGCCGGCATTGCCTTCGGTATCAATCACCTTGTAGACCAATGGCCTGCCTAAAAGCTGCGGGTATTGCTCGACGGCCAGACGCGAGCCCATGTCGGCAAACTTGCCATAACTGGCAAAGGCTCCGGACATGGACTTCAACCCATAGAAGGTAAAGGGCTCGGCGGCGAAGGCCTGGCGTATGCCAAGCGGAAGGCTTAAAGCACTGGCAGCAGCCAGGCCAGCTTTCAACAAAGTACGACGTTGCATGGGGTAACTCCCTGGTTTAATTATTGGCAGGAGTAGCAATGGCAAACGGCGGATCAGGTCCTGTGGGCAGGCCTTTTATTGGATAGGGGTGGAGCGCTTGCTAACACACGGTTAGGGCTAAACGGTTCAGTGGTGGTGATCGAACTCCAGCAAGAAGTGCGGGTTGACCTGGCCTTCGAGGGCGGTCATGTGATGCTCGGCGTCGCACATGTGCTCGTGCATCAAGGTGCGCACTTGCGCTTCATCCTCAGCACGCAGGGCAATCAGCAACTGCTTGTGATAATCGAGGTTGGCGGCATCGAACTGCTTGCGTTTGGGTTTGTAAGCCTTTTTCAAGACCACCAGATCGCGCAGCAAATCGTTGAGAAACTGCGCCATAAAACTTAACAGCGGGTTAGGGCAGGCCCGGGCCAGCAGGTTATGAAATTCAAGCTCGGCCAAACGTTGCTCCCGCTGGCCGGCCTCGCTGTCTTCAGGGGCGCTGCAGAAATCTACGTTGGCTTGCAGCGCTTGATAATCTTCGGCGCTCAAACGGCCGATAACAGAAACCGCCAACTCGACCTCAATGACCTTGCGCAACTGATAGACCTGCTCGCCATCCAGATGCTGAAAGTGCAGGTAGTTACGCAAGGCCCGGCTGGCGGGCTCAGTCCCGGCCTGATTCAGATAGGCACCGCCGCTGGGGCCGGTACGGGTACTCACCAGACCTTCGACCTCCAGCGCCTTCAAGGCTTCGCGGGCTGAGCCTTTCGAGCATTGAAAGCTTTCCATCAGCTCACGCTCAGTAGGCAGACGGTCACCGGGCTTGAGTGCATCAGTCACGATCGAGCGCTTCACCGATTCGACAATCACATCGGACAGCTTCTGGCGTTTGCGGCGAATCGGGCGATTAAGCATGTTGTCTATTTATCGTATTAATGCGGATAAATAGTAATAAATAGATCTGCGCAGGCGCAGTCAACCATCGACCGGACGAGGTGTCGTTTTCAGAGAAAAGGGGTCGGGAATGGATATGCTCGGTGTAGCCGCTGACGAGGTACGAGGCTGCGATGCGGGCCGCAGGACCGCCGTTAAGGGTCGCTTCGCAACCCCTCGCAGCCTCGTGCCTCGTCAGCGACTACAGGAAAAGCCAGTGATTTATTTAGCCGAAACGATGCTCGCTACCAGCTGCGGCTTGCAGTTCAAGTACGCCGACGATTTGAGCCAGCGCTGGTCGGGGTACCAGGCAAACATGAACTGTCCGTTCTTGAGGTTGTCCACTACTTGGCGTGCCACTTGTGGGCGTACGGCAGGGCAGCCCTGGCTGCGCCCGATGCGGCCCTGGCGTTGGCTCCACAGCGGATTCACATAGCTGGCGCCATGGATCACGATGTCGCGGTCACGGGCCCGGTCATTGATGCCCGGCTCAAGGCCATCCATGCGCAAGGAGTAGCCGTTGGCACCCTGGTAGCTTTCGCGGGTACGAAACAGCCCGAGGCTGGACTGGAAGCTGCCTTCGCTGTTGGAAAATCGGGTGGCAAAATTTTCACCAGAGTTTTGCCCATGAGCGACCAGCTCACGCAGGACCAGCTTTTTAGAGGTCAGGTCGAAGATCCATAAGCGTCGGGCGGTTGAAGGCATGGAGTAGTCGATGACCGCCAGGTGCCGAGCTTGGCTGGCACCGTTGTTAACGGCGCATTGCATGGCGCTGAGGGCGCTTTGCAGGACTTGCGGATTGAGTTCCGGGGCGACCTTGGACAGGCTGTTGTAGAGCACCGGGGCGGAAGTATTGGCGGCGAACGCCGGGCTGCAGACTGAGCCCAGGGTCGCGGCGACCAGAAAAAGTCGTCGCAAAAAAATCAGCATATAAAGAAAGCTTCCACATTAAATAAACGAATGACATTGCGCTGATCCAAGGGCCACAGCGATTTAGCTGCTAGCCTGACTGTATAGCGCGACAAGCAACACGGTGACCCTCACATAAAGGCCACGGACTGGAGTTAAGCAGTTGATCAAAAAACACGCATGTTACTTGACCCTGACCTTGCTCGCTGCGCCACTGGTCGCACTGGCTGATGAGCCGCCAGTAGAGCCGTCGAACCCGGTGCAAGTGGAGTTGACGCAACTGCCGCAAGCATGCCCGACCCTGGCAGGCAGTATTAATGAGCCCACACAGGCACTGCTTGAGGCTTTTTACCAGAGCCAGAATTACCAGCCAATCTGGGCCGACAAAGTGCGTTTGGCGACCTTGCAAGCCGCGTTGCCAACTCTGGCCGATGATGGCCTCGACCCGCAGAACTACCTGTTGCCCAAGGGGCAGGACCTGTGCGCCGATATCGACATCAGCCGCCAGTACCTGCAAGCCCTGCAAGACCTGCATTACGGGCGCCTGCCGCAAGCGCGTTTTGAGCCGGTCTGGCATGCCAATGAAGTAGTACCTGACAGGCGCGAGATTCTGCCGATTGCCGAAGCCGGGTTGAATAACATTAGTGACGCCTTCGCCAAGGCACGCCCTGCGTTTGAGCAGTACAAACACTTGCGTCAGGTCTACGCCCGGCAACGTCTGCAACCGCTACCCAAATGGCCAACCATCGGCGACGGCCCTGTGCTGCGCCCCGGCATGCAAGACTCTCGCGTCCCGGCCTTGGTTCAGCGGCTGATGAGTGAGGGTTATCTGGATCATAAAATCGCGACAACGGATAACGTCTACAGCAATGAGCTGGTGTCTGCGGTCAAAAGCTTTCAGCTCAACCATTCCTTGCAGGCCGATGGCATCATCGGGGCGGGCACGGTGAAAGAGCTGAACGTCAGCCCGGCGACCCGCCGAGATCAGTTACGGATCAACCTGGAGCGCTTTCGCTGGATGGCCCAGGACGTTGAGCCGTCCATGCTGCTGGTCAATGTGCCTGCGGCGCAGTTGACGGTGTATGAAAACGGCCAACCGATTTGGCAAACCCGAACGCAAGTAGGGCGCGCAGACCGACAAACGCCGCTGCTCAAGTCGCGGGTCACGCGGCTGACCCTGAACCCGACTTGGACCATCCCGCCGACCATTTTCAAGGAAGACAAACTGCCGCAAATCCGCCGTGATTCGTCCTTCCTGAGCCGGCACGACTTGCAGGTTATTGACAGCAACGGGCAGCCCGTCTCGCCGCAGAGTATTGATTGGGACCGCCCCGGCAATATCCTCCTGCGTCAGGGCGCCGGGCCAAGAAACCCGTTGGGCAAGATTGTCTTGCGCTTTCCCAACCCGTTTGCGGTGTACCTGCACGACACGCCAAGCCAGGCGCTGTTCAGCAAAGGCCCGCGGGCATTCAGCTCGGGGTGTGTGCGTGTAGAGTCGGTATTCCAACTGCGTGACGTACTGGTCACGCCGGCGGAAAAAAGCCGCACCGAAGACCTGCTCAGCACCGGCAAAACCCATGAGTTCCGCTTGTCCAACCCCAAACCGATCCTGATGACCTACTGGACGGCCCAAGCCGATAAAACCGGCAAAGTGATCTACACCCCGGACATCTACAACCGTGACCCGGCCCTGATAACGGCGCTGAGCAGCAAGCGCTGATCTAAACCCCTCTAGGAGCGGGGGTTGCAGCCGGGGGTTTTGTGGGTTTAAAAAAAGCGGGG
>NZ_JASCPQ010000093.1:0-21863 GCF_029959305.1 Pseudomonas sp. PS01297 | reverse complement strand
GGCTTGCTCGCGATGGTCGTTAACGATGACGCGTTTTTGCCGAATAAATGAGGCGCTCTGAAAAGCATCGCGAGCAAGCCCGCTCCCACCCTTGGGTAGCATTGCTCTTAAGTGAACTGCATTGCCGCAGGAGCAAGCTTGTCTCGCGATCTTTTGATCTTAAAAAACGCGCGACAAACTCGCTCCTACACCGGGCAGGTTATTTGGCTTCGGTGGTGGTGCCGCCCAGTTTCATGCACTCAGACGGGGTTTTCACCACAACGCCCTGGCCTTTGCAGCTATTGAGGCCTTTGCAGTCGTTTTTCGACGTGGCGCACTGGCTTTCGCCTTTACAGCTGTTGACGCCGTAGCAGCGGCCAGGTTTCTCCTGCTGGTCGGCAGCGCTGGCGGCCGTAGCAAAAGATGCGGATGCCATAGCGATCAGGGCAGCAGCAGTGGCAAGGCTGACGCGGGATTTCAAAGAAGTGCTCATGGGGTGTCTCCAGGGTGTTTTTGTGGGGGTTTGGGATTAGTTAATAACTGATGCAGCGTCTTCGATCACTTTGGCCACCGCTTCCGGCTGGGAAATGTACACGGAGTGGCTGCCTTTTAGTTCAGTGACTTTGGAACCGGCGCGCTTGTACATCCAGCGCTGTAAATCGGGGCTCAAGGCCCGGTCTTCGGTAGAGAGCACCGCATAGGTCGGCTTCTTGTGCCAGGCGGCGTCCCACACGGTGCCGCCGAACAATGCGGTGGTGGCCGGAACTTGCGAGGCCGCCATAAAGTTGGTGCGGTTAGTAGTCAGGTCAGCGGCAAAATCATCATGGAACTTGCTGCGATCCACAAACAGATGGCCGTCGCGGCTCTGCTTGATGTCATTGCTTGGCGCAGGCATGGAGTTCAACAACTGGGACATGTTCTCGCCCACTTCCGGCTGCAGGGCCGAAACGTAAACCAGCGCCCTGACCTTGCCCCGGTCACCGGCAATCGAGATCACCCCGCCGCCGGAACTGTGACCCACCAGCACCACCGGGCCGACCTGCTGTTCCAGCACTTCACGGGCTTCGGCTACGTCTGCAGCAAGGCTTTCATGCCCCTGATGCACCACGGTGACCTTGTAGCCTTGGTGGGACAGGATGTCGTGCACCACTCGCCAGCCGGAGCCGTCGACAAACGAGCCAGGCACAATCACCACGTTTTTGCCGGTGCCGGGCAACGCCTGCGGCTTTTCAGCCGCTGAAGCCAGCATGGGAGCGGTCAGCGCCATGGCGATGACCAGAGAAGACAGAACACGCATTTAAGACACTCCACAGCATTATTGTTAAAGGGTTCACACACGCCGACGGCGCAACACGTTGTCCAGCGACCAGGCCCCGCCACCGTAGGCCAACAGCGGCAACAACAACCCCGCCCAGGTCAGGTGCGTCGGCCAGGCGTCGGGGTAGACAAACACCTCGATCACCAGGGTCATGCCCAACAGTGCAGCAGCAGACAGGCGGGTCATCAGGCCCAGCACCAGCAACAGCGGAAACGCATGCTCGGCGTAAGCCGCCAGATGCGCCGCCCATTCCGGGGGGATCACAGGCAAGGCGTATTCCGAGCGAAACAAGGTGTAAGTCGACTGTTTGAGTTCCAGAAAACCGGTGACTTTGGTACGGCCCGAGAGGAAGAACACCGAGGCGATACCGACACGGGCCACCAACAACAGCAGTGCCTCAGGCAATAACCGCTTGAGCACCACCGGGGCCGAGGCAATCACGGTTTTTCCGTCAGGCTGCCGTAGCCTTTAGGGGTTTTGATCTGGGTGCAGGTGCCTTTGTCCACCAGGATCCAGGCATTGCCCTGGTAGTCAGCGGTGGCGGTACCGGCGCATGAGGTGCCTTTACCCGCGGCACAATCATTGGCACCGGCCAGCGACACGCCGAAGCATTTCTCTTGAGGCTTGGCATCATCAGCGTGGGCAGCACCGGCAAAGGCACCGAGGGACAGAGCGAGGGTGGCGGCGAGAGCGGCGTAATGGCGCTTCATTGTTATATCTCCTGGCTTGACTGAATGGGTCCGTAGCGCAAGTTCAGGTGAGTGATCACTTGCGCTATCGGGTAGACAGATTTAAAGCCAGGCGTGTATCTGGTCTGTGTCGCGTTCGACCGTTAACAACCTGCGGGTGTATCAGCGTGGGGTTGGTACACAGTGTGATACACAGCGAGTGCGTTACCCCCCTGAATCAGTTGCCTTCGCCAGCACATCCGCTGTTGCGTTCACCGGCATAAGTCCAGGTAGACGTGTGGCTGAACGTCTCACCCGACATCGAGTCGGTGCAGGGTTTAGGCTCGATCACCAGGCTGAACGCCTTGCCCTGATCGATGCCGGTGTAGGTCGTGCGATCCCCTGACACCACTTTGTCGGCGTGCAATTGCCGACCCTCTAAGTGATCCGGAGTAATCCAGGCCAGGGTGTCGCCATTGACCTTGAGGGTCCAGAACGGCTCGTTGCCACGGGCGACAAACTGCCGGGCCGCACCCGTTGCTTCAGAGCCCGTGCTGCTGACCGAGGGCGCATGCTGGCTGCATGCGCTCAAGAGCAACGGCAACACAAACGCCGCGAGGGGCGCCATCACTTCCTTTTTCATCACGTCATTCCTTAAATGAGTCCGTGGGTCACCCTAGCAAATCAGCATGCAAGACGCATTGCGGCAACTCAAAAAACCCTGTTACATACGCGCATCCCTCGCCATGGACTGCCCGGATGTTTAACACGATCTCGTCATTCAAAACCCTGAGCGTCAGCCTTTTGCTTGTGACGTCAGCGGCGCATGCAGAACCTTACGCACCACAAGGCCCCGATTGGGCAAGAGTGGCACAGGCACTGTTGTCTGTGAGCGCCTGTCAGAACCGACTGGTAGAAGCCGATCGCGCAAAATGCTACCGAAACAACAGCTCACAGGCCTGCCGGTACCTGCCTGAGGGCGTCGAAAAAGAAAACTGTCTCATCGAGTACTCCTATAACCGGGTACCACAAAAAACCGGCATGCCTTCCCACCCGCCCCTCGTCATCTCACCCTTCAAATCAGACGGCCAGGCGCTGAACAACACCGCCTCGGTGAAAGCGACGCCGCTGCCGGCAGAAAGCGCGCCAGACGAACTCGACTCAAAAATAAAGTTCTTGTTGCATGACCAAGGGCAAGCGCCTGTTGTGCGGTAAGCGGTGATTGAACAATTGCCTGCAGGAACTGCGGCTGTTGCTGATACACGCTAAATAACGATGTAATCGTTGTGCTGAATCACACCCCGGTGCTCGCCCTCAATCAGATGAATGTAGCGCCCGCTCACCTGATCAATCGGCAAGCAATCATCCACATCCAGCAACACGTCGGTGTGGGCCTGTTGCCAGTGCTTGAACATGTGCTGTTTGGCCCTGGATTTGGCCTGGTTCTTGTCCTGGGCAACCACCAGCAGGTAATGATGGGCTTCACCAAAGGTATTCGCCTCGTAGCCACCCAGGTTGATGAAATACAAACGCGGCGAACCTGGCAGCGGTGCCAGCGGGCTCAGCTCAACCTTCCAGCCATCTACGCCGTCAACACGCATCCAGGCGTCGATGTGCAAACCTGCCGGGTTGCCAAACCAGCCCTGACGCAGTTGCGGGTAGGTTGCTTCCAGGCTGTCGGCGATGGCAAAAACCACGTCATGGACTTCGATTTTGGCTCGGGGATGCTTGCCCCCGAGCATGACAACAAACAGCATTTCAGCTCTCCAGTAACGACGCACGCAATACGTCAGTGTCCCGCACAGGAATCTGCAAATTTTCCAACGCCAGCAACTGGCCGTTTGCCAACTGCCAGTCATAAAAATCCGAAAAATCACCTTTGGCCAGCGCACGAATGGTCTTGGCCAAGAAACCGTGGGCAACTAATAAAACCGCTTGGGACGGGTATTTCGTCTCAAGGGCCAGCAAACCATCGCGCACCCGTATCACCACCTGCGCGATGGACTCGCCTCCAGTTGGCCCAAGCTCCCAGCGACGGGTGATGTTTTGCGCCCACAATTCAGGGAAACCCTCTCGAGCCTCGGCCTGGGTCAACCCTTCAAAAACCCCCACATCGCGCTCACGGAAACAGTCGATAATCTCAACCGGCAACCTGAGGTCACGGTTAAGAATGTTGGCGGTTTCTATTGCTCGCAAGCGTGGAGAGACAACAACAGTGTGCAGATTTTGTGGCAGATCAGCCGCCAGGGCTTCAGCTTGCTCACGGCCTCGTTGAGTCAGTTGCGGATCGAGCGCACCAAGATAGCGATGCTCGGCATTTGCCCAGGTTTCCCCGTGCCGTACCACGTATAAATGCATGGGATATGACTCGGCAATGAAGGGTATGGGGCATCAGTACACAGCGAACCGGGCAAAAACCCCTTATTTTTTGCCCGCTGTCCTGAACAGAGGCAGTGCCAGAAACAGCAGCCCGCCGCCCAGAAGCGTGGTGCCGAAACTGGCATGACCGGCCACTATCATTCCCAGCCCCGCGACGATCCCTGCCAAGCCGACAATTCGAATATTTTTGTCCGGTGATTTCAGTTCCATGCTGTCTGTACTCCCTTTGCGATTACGACACAGACTAGCAAAACTTGAGGCGAGCTTGCCAGACTGCGGTTTTACGCCTGTTTTATGAGGCAACCGACGATTGGTATGACGTTTGTCATGGCAAGGGAACTTGAGTTCTAAACTGAGTCCAATGAGGTTCTTATCGACTCAGGATTGCCAAGATGAACGCCACTTCCTCACACGGCTGGGTCTGGGCTTACCGAAAAGTCCGCAGCTTGCAATGCTCACGCCTGTCGTCTGCCTACAGGGCCACTTTGTATGTTTTACGGGGAGATACCGGCACGTTCCACAGTGACTTCAGCTGGCAGAAGAATCGTATCCGGCGATGAAATTTTGAATACCCCCATTTCAACTGTAGGAGCGAGCTTGCTCGCGATCTTTTGATCCGGCTCTTTTTACGGTCGCTGCGCGCCCGGACGTAGCCTCGCAAAGCTCGTCAACTGCTACGGGTGTGCGCGATACAACTGTAGGAGGGGCCGCCCCCGTCTTCGACGCCGCGCTGTCGCGCAGCAAACAGGCAACTGTAGTCGCTGACGAGGCACGAAGGCTGCGATCTTTTTAAAGATCAAAAGATCGCGAGGCGAGCTCGCTCCTACGAGAACTGCTGCGGTTTAAAACGGGTAGTGCCGTGGCGTGTGTTGCACGCTGATCCAGTGGTCACGGGTGAATTCATCAATCGCCCAGTCACCATTGAAACGGCCAAGCCCTGAGTTCTTTTCACCGCCAAAAGGTGCGTTGGCTTCGTCGTTGACCGGGATGTCGTTGACGTGGGTCATGCCTGCTCTCACTTTGCGGGCAAAGGTGACGGCGCGTTCCAGGTTGGTACTGAAGACGGCGCTGGAAAGGCCGAATTCGGTGGCGTTGGCCAATTCCAGGGCATGGGCTTCGTCGCGGGCACGGATCAGCCCCACCAGCGGGCCGAAAATTTCATTGCGGGCCAGGTCCATGTCGACGGTGACTTCGCCATAGACATGCGGCGCCATCAAGTTCCCATTACTGCCGCCCTCGAACAGCGGCTGAGCACCCTCAGCGCGGGCCAGTTCGATCTTTTCATGCAGGCCCTGCAACTGCTTGGCGTTGATGACCGGGCCGATCACGGTGTCTTGCAGGTTCGGGTCGCCCACCTTGAGCCCTTTGACCCGCTCTACAAAACGCTCGGCAAAGGCCGAATACAAACGCTCGTCGATGATGATGCGGTTGATCGCCATGCAGATCTGCCCCTGGTGCAGGAATTTACCAAACACCGCAGCATTCACCGCCTGCTCCAGGTCAGCGTCTTCCAGCACGACAAAGGGGCTGTTACCGCCCAACTCCAGCGCGACGTGCTTGAGGTGTTCGCCGCCGCTGGCGATTGCGCCAATACCGCGACCGACCGGGGTTGAACCTGTGAAGGTGATGAGCGACGGCACCGGGTGCTCGACAAACGCATCGCCAATTTCACTGCCCGCACCCACCACCACGCTCAATACGCCAGCCGGTAACCCGGCCTCTTCAAAGATGCGCGCCAGCAGCAAACCGCCACACACCGGGGTATCGCTGGCCGGTTTGATGACCACGGCGTTGCCCAGCGCCAGCGCCGGGGCAATGGAGCGCTGGGTCAAGTGCAGCGGGAAGTTCCACGGGCTGATAACGCCGACCACGCCAAGCGCGCTGCGATACACCCGGCTCTCTTTACCCGGTACGTTGGACTCGACGATGCGCCCGTGAACCCGCGCCGGGAACGATGCCGACTCCAGCGCAATGGCCCGTGCCGCGCCCCACTCCAGTTGCGCCTTGAGCCGGGTGCTTCCGGACTCACGGATGAGCCAGTCGATGATTTCGTCGCGGCGCCGGTCAAACACCGCCACCACCTCATGCAACACCGCCGCTCGCGCCGAAGGCCCAAGCGCCGCCCATTGCGGCTGCACCTCGGCGGCCTTGCGATAGGCAGCGTCGAGGTCGGCCCGGTTGGCCTGAGGGATTTCCAGCAGCAGCGAGTCGTCAAACGGATTAGTCACCCGCAGGTGTTTACCGCCCGTGCCTTTACGCCACTCTCCGGCAATCGGTTGCAGATGAAAATCGCTGTAATGGGTCATGTCATGCTCCTTTTAAACAGATTCAGAGGCTTGGGTAACGGAAGACGTGGGGCGTACGTGAATGCACACGATCGCCAAAGCACCTATTACTCCGGGCAACGCGAACGCCAAAAAGTTCTGCTGGAAGGGTAAGTCCAGCGCCAACAGGCTGCCGCCGAGCATCGGCCCGGCAATGGCCCCGAGACGGCCAATCCCGGCGGCCCAGCCCACGCCGGTCGAACGGATGTGCGCCGGGTAAGAAATCGAAGCATAGGCATGAATTACCGCCAGAGTGCCTATGGTGGTTGCACCCGCAATCAGCAACAGCAGGTTAAGCAGGATCGGGCCGGGCTTGAAGCCAAGGGCGGCCAACGACAGCGCCGCCAGAACGAAAAACAACGCCAGAGTGCGCTGCACACCCAGACGGTCCGCCAGCCAGCCGCCTAACAGTGCACCCACCGTGGCACCCACGTTGAGGGTCACCAGAAACGCGAGGCTCGAACCCAAGGGGTAACCGCCATGCGCCATGAGTTTGGGCAACCAGGTATTGAGCCCGTAGCTCATCAGCATGCACATGGCGAATGCCACCCACAGCAACACAGTGGCCAGCGCCTGACCTTTGCTGAATAGCTGCGGCAGGCGGGCAGCGCGGGTCTGTTTGTCATTAACCGGCAGGCTCAAAGGAGTGCCGGGGCGATACGCCGGGTCGACTTTGACCAACAGTTGATCCAGTTCACCACGGCGCCCCTTGAGGGCCAAAAACGCCGCCGACTCAGGCAGGTAACGCAACATAAATGGCACCGCCAATACCGGCAGGACGGCCACATAAAACACCGCCTGCCAGCCCCATTGCGGGATCACCGCAATCGCCAGCAAGGCCGACAGCACCGCGCCCACCGAGTAGAAGCTCGACATCACGGTGATCATGGTGCTGCGCCGCCCTTCGGGGGCGAATTCGCTGATCAGGTTGATCGCACTGGGCACCAGCGCGCCCAAGGCCAGGCCCGTCACCAGACGGCAGGCGCCCAGCTCGAACGGCGTGGTGGCGTGCCCGGTGAGAAACGCAGCCAGGCTGGCCAGCAAGGTGGTGAGAATGATCAACTTGCGCCGGCCAAAACGGTCGGCCAAGGGCGCAATCAGAGTGCCGCCGAACAGCATGCCGAACAACGCGCAACTGCCCAGGGTGCCAGCTTCAATCGCAGACAGTTGCCAGTCCTGCATCAACTGCGGCACCACCGAGCCATAGATCACCATGTCGTAGCCATCGAACAGCATGATGAAGCAGCCCCACATCAGTATCAGCAGGTGCGTGCGGTTAAACGGTGCGGCGTCGATCACTTCACTGACGGAAGTTTTGTTCATAACCACCTCTTTTTTTATTGTTGTTGTCGTGCGGTATCAGGCCCGTTCCCCCAGACAAGGCTCGGGCCTGACGTGGGCTGCTAAGGCTCGATGGTGAGCGTCGGCACCTCGATCAAGACCGGGCGCTGGCCCTCCAGTGCCTCAGTGAATGCCACGGCAAACTGCTCGGCGGTGTCGGTGCGCACGGCGTGTACGCCGTACCCCTGGGCAATCGCGCAAAAGTCCAGGCCTGGCACATCCAGCCCCGGCGCATCGCTGACGTTCAACACATCGGCAAACCAGCGCAAGGCGCCGTACGTACCGTTTTTAAGGATGATGAACACCACGGGGATGCCATATTGCGCCGCCGTCCACAGCGCCGTAATGCCGTAGTTGGCCGAGCCGTCACCAATAATGCCGACCACCCGCCGCTCTGGCGTGGCCAGTTGCACGCCGACCGCCGCAGGCAAGCCAAAGCCCAGGCCACCGGCGGCCGGAAAGAAGTAACTGCCCGGTTCGCGCATTTCGACGCGCTGCCAGAACGCGCCCACGGTTGAGGTGGACTCCTTGACGTAGATGGAGTCTTTGGGGGCCAGTTGGTCGATCAGGTCAAAGACGGTTTCCGGGCGCAGCAAACCACCCTCCTCGACCACCGCTGGCGGGCGCGGTAAAGCCTCGGGCATTGCCCGCGTGCCGGGTGCAACCTCGGCCACCAGGGCTTCAAGGGTCAGGGCAATATCCGCCACCAGCGCATCGCCCATCGGCGCACGCGCCGCCTCGCCCGGATCACAGGTGATGTGCAGCAGTTGCGTGCCCGCTGGCAGGTAGTCACCGGGGGCGAACTGGTGATAACGAAACACCGGCGCGCCTACTACCAGAATCACGTCATGGTCGGCCAGCAGGCGGCTGATCCCGGCAATCGCCGCCGGTAGCACACCGCGAAAACATGGATGGCGCGTCGGGAACGGGCAACGCGATGCCGAAGGCGCCACCCAGGCGGGCATGCGCAGTTTTTCCGCCAGTTGCACGGCCAGCACGTTGCTGCCACTGCCATCCACGTCCGGGCCGAGCACCAGCACCGGGTTGCGTGCGCTCGACAGGCGCTGCCCCCAGTCGTGCAACTGCGCAGGCGACGGCACACCGGCACTTGCCACGTGGCGCCGGGCCAAGTGCTCAACCCCGGCCGGAGCTTCGCAGGCCCAATCGTCATACGGGATGGACACATACACCGGACCACGGGGCGCCAGGCTGGCCATGTGAATGGCCTGGCTTAAGGTGCGCGGCACGTCCTGCGCCGAGGCCGGTTCGTGGCTCCATTTCACCAGAGGCTTGGGCAACTGTGCGGCATCGACGTTGGCCAGCATCGCTTCGACACCGATCATCGAACGCACTTGCTGCCCGGCGGTAATCACCAGCGGGCTGTGGGAGTACCAGGCATTGGTCAGCGCGCCCATGCCGTTGCCAGTGCCTGCTGCGGCGTGCAGGTTGACGAAGGTCGGTTTGCCGGTGGCCAGGGCAAAGCCGTCGGCCATGCCCACCACGGCGCCTTCGTGCAGGCCGAGGATGTAGCTGAAATCTTCGGGGAAGCCCTTCAGAAACGGCAGCTCATTGGAGCCGGGGTTGCCAAAAATGGTGGTCAGACCTTGCTCGCGCAGAATGTCGTAAGTGGCAGAGTGAACGGTTTTCATAGGGACCCTTGCAGCTGTTTTTAGACTTTGGGTTACTCTTGCAGCTGCCAGTTGATTGATCAAATCGATACTATCTCTATTAAAAATAAGCCCTATCTATATCGCTGTAGCCACTTGAGGCGCCATGAGCCACATCGACCTGAACCTGATCCGCACCTTCATCACTCTGTATGAAGCCCGCAGCGTGACCCTGGCCGCAGAACGTCTGTTCGTCACCCAGCCTTCCGTGAGCTATGGCCTGGCCCGCCTGCGCGAGCTGTTCGATGACAAGTTGTTCAGTCGCACCCGTGACGGCATTCAGCCGACGTTTGTCGCGCAGCAGCTCTACCCCACGCTGCGTGATTGCCTGACACGCATTGAGGGCGCCGTGCAAAGCACTCGCCAGTTTGACCCGGCAACCACTGAACGACGCTTTCGCATTGCGCTCTCGGACTTGGGTGAGATGGGCTTTTTATCGCTGATTCTGGCGCGCCTGAACCGCGAGGCACCGCAGGCGGAGGTCGAAGTCATACCGCTGCAGGTCGATCAGGTGGGTGAATGGCTGGCCAGCGCCAAGATCGACGCCGCGATTTGCCGCCATCCTGTACCCGGAACCCACAACCGGGTGCTGATGCATGAGCGCTATACCTGCCTGCTCAGCGCCAACCATCCGCGCATACGCGAGCACATCAATCTGCAGCAGTTCCTCGCCGAACGGCACGTCACCGTGACCCGCACCTCCGGCCACGGCAGCATTGAAGACGTCTTGAAGAGCATGAATGTCGAGCGGCGGATCAACCTGCACGTGCCGCATTTTTCCGTGCTGCCGAAAATTCTTCCGGGCACCGACCTGCTGGCCGTGCTGCCTGAGCAGATCGCCAGATTATTTGTGCATGACGGGGGGTTGCAGATGCTGGACTTGCCGTTCCAGGTGCCCGAGTTCGATGTCTCGTTGCATTGGAACCCGAACAGTGAGAGTTCGGCGGCGCTGCGCTGGTTTTGCGCAACCATTGCCGATGCGATTATCAGCGGCCAGGTTTAAAAGCCACGCACCATGGCCAGCGTGTTCGCTGACCATGGGTTAAGGCGTAGATCAGGTTATGGACGAACCGCCGTCACTTCGATTTCTACCAGATAGTTGGGGTTGGCCAGACCGGCCACCTGGAACGCTGAGCGGGTTGGGAGCTTGGGCTGGGCAGCCGTGCCAAAGAACTGGGTGTAGCCCTTCATAAAACCGGCGAAATCCATCTTGCCGGTTTCAGGCGTCCCCACCAGATAGACCTGCATTTTCACCACATCGCCCATGGTCAGATTGAGGCTTTTCAACGTGCCTTCAATGTTCTTCAGCACATTGACTGTCTGCACTTCGGTGTCGCCATAAGCAGCCAGTGTCTTGGGGTCGGCCTTGCTGTCGGCAATCGGCGGCACTACGCCACTGAGGTTGACCACGGTGGCCCCAGGCGGAATTTCCACGGCCAGGGAGATCGGGAAATCGGAGTTTGGCAGCTTGTGCCGGATCACCTCTGCGGCGTTGGCTTGGGTGGCCATCAAGCCGCCCAGCAAAGAGGTCAGCAGGACAGTGGTGATGATGTTCTTCGACATGGTTTATTCCTTTAGGGGTGTAAAAAAAACACGTAATCCATAGTGCTTATCAGCGCTGGGTGAGGACCCTAACCTCTTCGGCCGTGACCGTATCGGGATATTGATTACCAAAATGTGTGCGGACATAGTTGACCACCGCAGCAATCTGCTGGTCATCCATGTACTTTTTGAAGCCCGGCATACCACCTTGCCCGGAGGCCACCATGTACACCGGGTACACCTTGGCACCGAGCTTGGAGTTGGTCGACAGCGCCGGGTAAGCGCCTGCACCATGAGCCCCTTGGCCTTCGGCCATGTGGCAGCCCTGGCAGACTTGATTGAACAGCGCTTCACCGGTCTGTTCTTCGAACTTGCCGGAGGTGGACAGGATCGGGGCGTCAGCGGCAAACGCCGTCGCGCTGCCCATCAGGCCCCACAACACAGCGGTGGACATAATCGTACGCATGGCTAACTCCCTGTCAGGCGGTTTTAGTGCTGGCGATGATGTGGGTATGCAGGCGCTTGATCGCATCGTGCGACGACAAAATCGCGCCCTCCATCCAGGCTGGAATGTACGAAGCATGCTCACCCGCGAGCACAATGCGGCCGTCGATCTGGCACAGATTTTTGTAGTGCTGTTGGCGCGTCTCGGGCGTCCATAAGCCGTAGCAGCCGTTAGTCCAGGGCACACGATGCCAGCCAACGGCGATGCCGTTTTCGAATTCGCTGGGGTATTGCGGGTGAATCTGCGCGCCAAACTCCACAGCCTTTTGCACGCGCATTTGCGGGCTCATGGCGGTAAATTCGTAGGCATTCGGGCCCCAGATATACGCCCCCAGCAGCACGCCCTTGCCTTGCTTGCCATAGTCGGTGCTCGGGTAGCTGATCTTGCTGACGGGCGTGTCGGTGTAGGTGATGCCGCCGTAGATATGCTCGTCCTGCTCCCAGAAACGCCGCTTGAACTGCAAGCCGACCTTCACCGAAGACTCGTAAGGCACGGCGCGAATGGCGCTCATCATCGGCGCGCTGACATCGATGGGCAATTGCCCAAGGATCGACAGCGGCAAGGTGCACACGCACCAGTCAGCCTGTTCCTGCTGTGCCCCGCCGCTGCCATCACTGTTTTGATACGTGACTGTCACGCCGTTGGCATCTTGCTGGATACGCGTGACCTTGGCGTTGTAATGAATCAGGTCATTCACCTGTTTCTGAAAGGCCTGGGCAATCATGTCCATGCCGCCCACCGGCTGGAAAATGCTGCTCTGGAATTCGTACTCCTGGCCGCTGGCGATGCTTTGCCAGAGGTTGGAATCGAGCAGCGCCTTGCAGTCAATGGGCTCGGACGGCACCGCCTCGGGCATCAGACCGCCGCCATCATCCACAGCAAAACCCCGGCGCAGGCTGGTTTCCAGGGATTTCTTGTACGCGTTGTTGGCATCCAGCGCGCCCCACTTGCGCATCACTTCCAGCAAGCGTTCGCGGTCCTCGCGGGTCAGGGCCTGGTCCAGGCCGTGCTGGTTGACAGCCTTGCTCAATAGTTCGGCAACATGCCCCTGAAAGTCGGCCTGCACCTCGCGATAACGCTGCGGCTTGCCACCAAACGCCTTGGTGGAATGCACCATGGCGTTGTAATTGACCTGAATAAATGGCTCCAGCGCGACACCGAACTTATGACAGTAATCGAGCACCGCATGGTGATGGTAAGGAATGCGCCACGGTCCGGGATTGAGGTACAAGCCTTTATCAAACTCGCACTGTTGGGTCGCACCGCCCAACTCGGTAAAGCGGTCGCCACCGCGCAACGTCCAGCAACGCCCGCCAGGCTTGGCGTTGAACTCCAGCACCTTGACCTGATACCCGGCTTTACGCAGTTCGTAAGCGGCAGTCATGCCCGCCAGCCCTGCCCCGAGAATCAATACACGGGTGCCCTTGGGCGCGCCGCTCAAGGCAAAATTGCGCTCGTAGGTGGATTCTGCGGCAAAGCTCAACGCACTCATTGCCTGATACATCGCAGCGGCACCCGCTGTCACACCGATCCAGTTCAGCACCTTGCGGCGGCTCACAACCATTACTTGCTCTTGCATGATCAGTCCTTTGAAGCGAAAGAAAATATCTGTGCCTGCAAGGGCCTGGAGCAAGGGCTGTGCCAGCCTGTCAAAACCACTAAAAATGAAGAAAATTTCATAAAAATACGCATGCGGATGCATCGGCATCGATCATGCGCGGCCGCTTTTGGTGCGCGGAGGGTGCGTCATCAATGGGCACAATCAGAACGGGCGTGCACGATGAAAACTGTAGAAGCGAGCTTGCCTCGCGATCTTTTGATCTTCTGAATGATCGCAATGCAGATCCTCCTACAAGTATTCAAATCGAATCCCAACGGCGGTCCTTCGGCCCGCATCGCAGCCTCGTACCTCGTCAGCGGCTACAGGACGTGCGCGGTGTAGCGTTAGCACCCGCTCTATGAGAATCTTGCAGCCCCTGCTGTGTGGGTCTTGCGGAGAGTTCCCCTTTGGTTTCATTAAATGATTGGCTGAGCTTCACCTTTATCGCCATGCTCGTGACGCTCACCCCCGGGCCTGCGGTGATCATGTCGTTGTCCAACTCCATCAGCCATGGCCCGTGGCGGGCGATGATCGGCTCGCTGGGCAATGCCATCGGGCTGCTGCTGATTGCCTCCGCCACCAGTGCTGGGCTCGGTGCACTGTTAATCGCGTCTGCCACGGCATTCCTGGTACTGAAGGTCGCGGGGGCCAGTTACCTCATTTATCTGGGCATCAAACAGTGGCGCAGCCGCAATCGCGCGTTTGATAACGTGCAGGCTAATCCTTCAGAAAATCTGTCAGGCTGGAAGCTGTTCACCAAAGGCTTCTCGGTCGCGATTACCAACCCCAAAGCCATCCTGTTCTTTGCCGCCTTCCTGCCGCAGTTCATTCAGGGCGGTGACTCCAGCTTGTCTTACCTCGCCGTGCTGATCATTACATTTGCCGGCTGCTCGATTGTCGCTCACCTGTTTTATGCCCTGCTCGCGCAGACGCTAAAAGGCTACTTGGCGACGCCAGCGCGGGCCAAAGCCCTTAACCGCTTGTTTGGCGCCTCGTTTATGGGCCTGGGCATCAGCTTGTTGACCATCCGCGGCAAAGTGGCCTGACCCCGCAACACAGGAGCTGGACGCCATGTTCAGCTCCACCCCTCCAGGCGCATCGTCGCCCGCACCAGCCGCTGTTCTTCGTTTTCGATCTCTTTAAGACTTTCACTGATGCTCTGGATATGAGAGATGGCCGCCTTGCGCGCCTGCTCCGGCAAGCGACCGGTCACGGCGTTGTACAGCCGCGCGTGCTGGCGGTCGATTTGGCGCTTTTGCGGCTCGCGGTGGTAGAGGTTATTGACCGATGCAAACACCGTGTTCAACAACAGATCGGTGAGTGAACGCAGGGTCTGCACCAGCACCGGATTATGCGACGCCTCACAAATGGCCAAGTGAAAGGCATGGTCCAGTCGTGCATGGGCAGACGCATCGAGGGAACGGTCGTGCGCATCGAGCAACGCATGATAGCTACGGGTGATCAGCACAAAATCGGCGTCGGTACCGCGCAAGGCCGCCAGCCGTGCAGATTCG
Organism: Pseudomonas sp. PS01297; assembly: GCF_029959305.1. Taxonomy (NCBI): domain Bacteria; kingdom Pseudomonadati; phylum Pseudomonadota; class Gammaproteobacteria; order Pseudomonadales; family Pseudomonadaceae; genus Pseudomonas; species Pseudomonas sp. PS01297. The sequence continues at coordinate 7,026 of NZ_JASCPQ010000093.1, read as the reverse complement.
CCCTCCAGCAAGCAGCGCACTTCAAACAGGTCATACAGCGTGCGCGGTTGCGAGCTGAACAAGTGCATCAGCGGCGACGCACTCGCCTCGCCGGAAAGATCGGCAACGAAAGAACCCTTGCCCTGCTCGGTCTTGATGATGCCGCGAGCGCGCAGCAGTTTCAGGCCTTCACGCAGGGAGGTACGGGACACGCCGAGTTTTTCGGTCAAACGCCGTTCCGAGGGCAGTAATTGCCCGGTCTTGAGCACTCCGTCCACGATCAGGCGCTCGATGCGCTCACACACCACATCGGCCACTTGCGGGTTGCGCGGTGATTCCATTCTGTCCATGAATACTCCAACTGGTACGACCAGTTCGGCCGGCACAATCCTGTCGGTTTGCGCACACACCTAACGCATTGTTTTTGAATTTATTTTTAATTGAAACAAACAAGCGGCGCTGCAAAAACTGGTTCGACCAGTTCAACAACGTATGGACAGTAAATCGCCTCGGGCCAATGATGCAAGTCAGCACTCTCCGGCAACGGACCTCTAATAAAAATAAACAGGTGTCGCCCACCGACCATGAATATTCTTTACGACGAAGCCGTCGACGGGGTTCTGCCCGACGTCGACAAAAACGCCCTGCTGCTGGCCCTGCAAACACAGGTGCCCGACCTGAAAATCCTGCATGAGCCTGAGGAACTGAAGCCCTACGAGTGCGACGGTCTGTCGGCCTATCGCACCACGCCGATGCTGGTGGTCCTGCCCCATCACCTTGAGCAGGTGCAGACCGTGCTGCGGCTCTGCCATGCGCACAAGGTGCCGGTGGTCGCACGCGGCGCGGGCACGGGCTTGTCGGGCGGCGCCTTGCCATTGGAAAAAGGCTTGCTGCTGGTGATGGCGCGCTTCAACAACATCCTCCACATCGACGCCGCCGCCCGCACCGCGCGGGTTCAGCCGGGGGTGCGCAACCTGGCGATTTCCCAGGCTGCCGCGCCCTATGGTTTGTACTACGCGCCGGACCCTTCGTCCCAAATTGCCTGTTCGATTGGCGGCAATGTGGCCGAGAACGCCGGTGGCGTGCATTGCCTGAAGTACGGCCTGACCGTGCACAACGTGTTGCAGGTTGAGATCCTCACGGTGGACGGCGAACACCTGACCCTCGGCTCACAAGCACTCGACTCGCCGGGGCTGGACCTGCTGGCGCTGTTCACGGGCTCCGAGGGCATGCTCGGGGTAATCACCGAAGTCACCGTCAAGCTGCTGCCCAAGCCGCAAACCGCAAAGGTGCTGCTGGCCGCGTTCGATTCAGTCGAGAAAGCCGGGCGCGCGGTGGGCGACATTATTGCGGCGGGGATTATTCCGGGCGGTCTGGAAATGATGGACAACCTGGCGATTCGCGCCGCAGAAGACTTTATCCACGCGGGTTACCCGGTCGACGCCGAAGCCATCCTGTTGTGCGAACTCGATGGCGTAGAGGCAGACGTGCACGATGACTGCGAGCGCGTGCGCCAGGTGCTGGAACTCGCGGGAGCCACCGAAGTGCGCCAGGCCCAGGATGAGGCCGAGCGCGTGCGGTTCTGGGCCGGACGCAAAAATGCGTTCCCGGCAGTGGGCCGTCTTTCGCCAGACTATTACTGCATGGACGGCACCATACCGCGCCGCGAGCTGCCCGGCGTGTTGCAAGCCATCGCCGCACTGTCAGCCGAATACGACTTGCGCGTGGCCAACGTGTTTCACGCCGGTGACGGCAATATGCACCCGCTGATCCTGTTTGATGCCAACCAGCCCGGCGAGCTGGATCGCGCCGAAGCGCTGGGCGGTAAGATCCTCGAACTGTGCGTGAAAGTCGGCGGCAGCATCACCGGCGAACACGGCGTGGGCCGTGAAAAAATCAACCAGATGTGCGCGCAGTTCAACAGTGATGAGCTGACCCTGTTCCATGCCGTCAAAGCCGCGTTCGACCCCGGCGGGCTGCTCAACCCCGGCAAGAACATCCCCACCCTGCACCGCTGCGCCGAATTTGGCGCGATGCACGTGCACATGGGTCAGTTGCCCTTCCCTGAACTGGAGCGTTTTTGATGCGCAGTGAACATGATGTCGACAACAGCGCCGCGCTGCTGCAACAGGTCAACCAGGCCCTGCACAGCGCCACGCCTTTGCGCATTCAGGGCGCTGACAGCAAGGCGTTTCTGGGCCGCCCGATGACCGGCGAAGTGCTCGACACCCGCACCCACCGGGGCATCGTCAGCTACGACCCAACAGAATTGGTGATCACCGCCCGCTGCGGCACGCCATTGAGTGAACTGGCCGCCGCCCTGGACGCGGCGCAGCAGATGTTGCCCTGCGAACCGCCGTCATTCGGCAGCCACGCGACCGTGGGCGGCATGGTCGCCAGCGGGCTGTCCGGGCCACGTCGCCCATGGGCCGGCTCGGTGCGTGACTATGTACTGGGCACCCGCGTGATCACCGGCCACGGCAAGCATTTGCGCTTTGGTGGCGAGGTGATGAAAAACGTCGCCGGTTATGACCTATCGCGCTTGATGGCCGCCAGTTATGGCGCATTGGGGGTGATCACCGAGGTGTCGCTCAAGGTCCTGCCCAAACCGCGTCAGGCCTTGAGCATCAGCCTGGAAATCGACCCTGACCGGGCCCTGCAACGCCTGGCGCAATGGGGCCAGGAGCCGCTGCCGATCAGCGCCGCGTGCCACGACGGGCAGCGCCTGCACCTGCGCCTTGAAGGCGGCGAAGGGTCGGTGGCGGCTGCCCATGACAGGCTGGGCGGCGAGTTGCTGGACGCCGCCTATTGGGCGGATTTGAACGAGCAACGCCTGGATTACTTTGCTCAAGGCCAGCCGCTGTGGCGCTTGTCCTTGCCCAACAACACCGCACCACTGGCCCTGCCCGGCCAGCAGTTGATCGACTGGGGCGGCGCCCAGCGCTGGCTCAAATCGGATGCCGATGCGGCCTTTATCCGCCGTGTGGTTGAAGAAGTGGGCGGGCATGCGACCTGCTACACACCCGGCCAGACTGACAGCCCGTTCCAACCGTTGCCGGCAGCCCTGATGCGCTACCACCGCACCCTCAAGCAACAACTCGACCCCAAGGGTATTTTCAACCCCGGGCGCCTGTACGCGGAGCTTTGAGCCATGCAAACCACTTTGAGCCAACAAGCCCGGCAACTGCCCCGCGCCGAAGAAGCCGAACGCATCCTGCGGTCCTGCGTGCACTGCGGTTTCTGCAATGCCACCTGCCCGACCTATCAATTGCTCGGCGATGAACTGGACGGCCCGCGCGGGCGGATTTACCTGATCAAGCAAGTGCTGGAAGGCAACGACGTCACCCGCAAAACCCAAGCGCATCTGGACCGCTGCCTGTCGTGTCGCAATTGCGAAACCACCTGCCCTTCCGGGGTCGATTACCACAACCTGCTGGACATTGGCCGGGCGGTGGTGGACGCGGCGGTGCAGCGGCCGCTTGGCCAGCGCCTGTTGCGCGAGGGATTACGCGCCGTGGTGCCCAAACCGGGCCTGTTTAAAGGGTTGCTGGGCAGCGGTCAGGTGTTTCGCGCCGTGTTGCCCGCGACCTTGCAAAGCAAGCTGCCACACAACGTCGAACCTGCCAAAGCGCGCCCGACCCGCCGTCATGCCCGTCAGGTATTGATGCTCGAAGGCTGCGTGCAACCCGGCTTGTCGCCCAACACCAACGCCGCCACCGCCCGCGTTCTGGACCGGCTGGGCATCAGCATCACGCCAGGCCGTGAGGCCGGTTGTTGCGGCGCCGTGGATTACCACCTCGACGCACAAGCCGCGGGCCTCAACCGGGCCCGGCGCAACATCGACGCCTGGTGGCCAAGTATTGAACAAGGCGCCGAAGCCATCGTGCAAACCGCCAGCGGCTGCGGGGCCTTTATCAAGGAATACGGGCACTTGTTGAGCACCGATCCGGCGTATGCCGACAAGGCCAAAAAGGTCAGCGCCCTGGCCAAGGACCTGGTTGAAGTACTGCGTGACGAGCCTCTGGAAACCCTTGCCATCAGCAGCAGCCAGCGAGTGGCCTTCCACTGCCCGTGCACCTTGCAGCACGCACAAAAGCTCGGCGGCGCGGTGGAGTCTGTCCTCACCCGCTTGGGTTTCAACCTCACTGCGGTGCCTGACAGCCATTTGTGCTGCGGCTCGGCAGGCACATATTCGCTGACCCAACCCGAATTGTCGCGACAACTGCGCGATAACAAGCTGAACGCACTGGAAAGCGGCAAACCCGAGGTCATCATCACCGCCAATATCGGCTGCCAAACCCACCTTAACGGTGCCGGACGCACCCCGGTGCGGCACTGGATCGAGCTGGTCGAAGCGGCATTGCCTTAACCCCTAACTCACTTGAGACCTGTCATGAAAAGCAAAGCCGTATTGAGCCAGACCGAAGTCCAGCAGATTCTCAAGGCTGCCCGCCTCGAGGCGCAAAATAACCAATGGGCCGTGAGCATCGCGATTGTCGATGACGGCGGCCACCCGCTGGCACTGGAGCGGCTCGATGAGTGCGCACCGATCAGCGCCTACATCGCCACCGAAAAAGCCCGCACCTCCGCCCTGGGACGCCGCGAGTCCAAAGGCTACGAAGACATGGTCAATGGCGGGCGCCATGCGTTTTTGTCCGCGCCGTTGCTGACCTCCCTTGAAGGCGGCGTGCCGATCATCGCCGACGGCCAGGTCATCGGGGCCATTGGCGTGTCCGGGGTCACCTCCGCGCAAGACGCGCAAGTCGCCAAAGTTGGCGCGCACAGCCTCAAATAAACCGAACTGAAGGAGAGATAACAGTGAGCGATTTTGTTAACTGTCACGGCCTCAAGGTTGCACCCGTGCTGCACCACTTCATTGAACACGACGTGCTGCCGGGCACCGGGCTGGATTCGCAAGCGTTCTGGAGCGGTTTCGCCGGGCTGGTGCACGAACTGGCACCGCTCAACCGTGCCCTGTTGGCCGAGCGTGATCGGCTGCAAGGCGAACTCGACACCTGGCACCGCGCGCACCCCGGCCCGATCACCGACATGGCGGCGTACCGCAACTTCCTCAGCGGCATTGGCTACCTGCAAGCGCCACCCGAGCAGGTCAAGGTCAACACGGCCAACGTCGACAGCGAAATCAGTACACAGGCCGGGCCACAGTTGGTGGTGCCTGCCGCCAATGCGCGCTATGCCCTGAATGCGGCCAACGCCCGCTGGGGTTCGCTGTACGACGCGCTGTATGGCACCGATGTGATCGCCAGCGACGGCGGCGCTGAAGCGGGCCGCGCCTACAACCCGCTGCGCGGGGCCAAAGTGATCGCGTTTGCCCGGGCGTTTCTGGATCAGGCGTTCCCGCTGCAAAAGGGCTCGCACGTGGATGCCACGCGCTACCAGATTGAAGGTAAGACCCTGCGGGTCAGCCTCACAGATGGCAGCCAGAGCGGTTTGGCCAACGCCGCCCAATACCTTGGTTATCAGGGTGCCCCCGCCGAGCCGACGGCCATTGTGCTCAAGCACAATGACCTGCACGTTGAAATCCAGATCGACCGCCACAGCGTCATCGGCCAGTCTGACGCCGCGGGGGTCAAAGACCTGCTGATGGAGGCCGCACTCTCGACCATCATCGACTGCGAAGACTCGGTAGCGGCGGTCGACGCAGACGACAAGGTGCAGGTCTATCGCAACTGGCTGGGCTTGATGAAGGGCGATCTTAAAGAAGACTTGGTCAAAAACGGCAAAACCATCACCCGCCGCCTCAACCCCGATCGCGAATACACCGGCGCCGACGGCTCGTCGCTGACGCTGCCGGGGCGCTCGTTGTTGTTTATTCGCAACGTCGGGCACCTGATGACCAATCCGGCGATCCTCGACAATCAAGGCCTGGAAATTCCCGAAGGGATTCTCGACGGCGTCATCACCAGCCTGATCGCCGTGCATGACCTGCAACGCCGCGGTAATTCCCGCGCTGGCAGCGTGTACATCGTCAAACCGAAAATGCACGGCCCGACCGAAGTGGCCTTTGCCGAGCAGTTGTTCAGCCGGGTCGAAGATCTTCTGCAGCTGCAACGCCACACCCTGAAAATGGGCATCATGGACGAAGAGCGGCGCACCAGCGTCAACCTCAAGGCCTGCATTGGCGCCGCCGCGTCACGGGTGGCGTTCATCAACACCGGCTTTCTCGACCGCACCGGCGACGAAATCCACAGCGCCATGCAAGCCGGGGCGATGCTGCGCAAGGGCGACATGAAAGGCACGCCGTGGATTGCCGCCTACGAGCGCAACAACGTACTGGTGGGGCTTGATTGCAACTTGCGCGGCCGCGCACAGATCGGCAAAGGCATGTGGGCCATGCCGGACCGGATGGCCGACATGCTGCAACAGAAAATCGCCCATCCCCAAGCCGGTTCCACCACCGCCTGGGTGCCCTCACCGACGGCGGCAACCCTGCATGCGCTGCATTACCACCAGGTGTCGGTACACGACGTGCAAACCACCCTCGAACAGACCCGCTACGCCGACGTCAGCGAGTCCCTGCTTGAAGGACTGCTGACCGTGCCGGTGGTAAGCAAGGCCGAATGGTCAGCGGACGCCATCCGCGAAGAAGTCGAAAACAATGCCCAGGGTTTGCTGGGCTACGTGGTGCGCTGGGTTGAACAAGGCATTGGTTGCTCCAAAGTGCCCGACATTCACGATGTAGGCCTGATGGAAGACCGCGCGACGTTGCGTATTTCCAGCCAGCACATCGCCAATTGGCTGCTGCATGGCGTGATCAGCCGTGAGCAAACCCTCGAAACCTTGCAACGCATGGCCCGGGTGGTTGACCAGCAAAACGCCGACGACCCGCAGTACACGCCCATGGCGGCAAATTTTGATCATTCGGTCGCGTTTCAAGCGGCGTGCGCGTTGGTGTTTGAAGGGTGCGCGCAACCCAATGGCTACACCGAGCCGCTGCTGCACACGTTCCGGCTGGCGTATAAACAACCTTGACGCAGCCTCGCGCTGCTCGGCAGCGACTACGCATCTGTAGTCGCTGCCGAGCAG
>NZ_JASCPQ010000092.1:0-22146 GCF_029959305.1 Pseudomonas sp. PS01297 | reverse complement strand
CCTATCAGCTGAGACCCGACAAGGAGCGATCTTGCCTCGCGATCTTTTAAACCATCAAAAGATCGCGAGGCAAGCTCGCTCCTACAGGGGATTTGCCTGTACGAAATGCCTTTCACTTGCACCAATCTGCATTCAGTCGCAAGCTTTGCTCCTTCTGGAGAACCCACCCGCGATGAACCTCGAAGAACTCACTCAGCGCATGCACCGCATCCGCGATAACAACGACTGGAAGCAATTTCACAGCCCGAAAAACCTGGCCATGGCGGCCAGTGTCGAAATGTCCGAGCTGGTTGAAATTTTCCAGTGGCTCAGCGAAGACCAATCACGCCAATTATCCGCCGACAAACTGGCCCACGCCGGGCAGGAAGTCGGGGACATCGTGCTGTACCTGTTGCTGTTATGCAGTGAGTTGGGGCTGGACATGGAGCAAGTGGTGCGCAGCAAACTGGCCGACAATGAAAGGCGTTTCAGCAAATGAGTGACCGTCACTTCGATCAACTGGCCACCCGGTTTGCTGAAAAGATCTACGGCGGAGCCAAGGGCGCGATTCGTCTGGCAGTGCTGCAGGCCGATCTTGAAGAGGCGCTGCCACAGCGCCCGTTGCGGGTACTGGATATCGGCGCCGGGCTGGGCCACATGTCGCTGTGGCTGGCTGAGCGCGGGCATGACGTGACGCTCGCCGAACCGGCCGCACCGATGCTCGAAGGCGCACGCGAGCGCTTTGCTGCTGCAGGTCAGACCGGCACCTTTATTCAGGCACCGTGGCAAGAGCTGCCAGGACAACTGACCGAGCCCTACGACTTGGTGATCTGCCATGCCGTACTCGAATGGCTGGCCGAGCCCCACACCATCCTGCCGGTGTTGCATCAACTGACCGCCAAAGACGGTTGGCTGTCGCTGGCGTTTTATAACCGCGACGCCCTGATCTACCGCAACCTGCTCAAAGGCCACTTCCGCAAAATGCGCAAGAACACCCTGGCCGGTGAAAAGCAAAGCCTGACCCCGCAAGAACCGCTCGACCCGCGAGAACTGGCCTGCGCCCTTGAAGGTCTGTGGCAGGTGCAAAGCCAAAGTGGCGTGCGTGTGTTTCACGACTACATGCCAGTGGAGTTTCAAGCCCGCGCCGACCTTGAAGCGCTGGTCGAAATGGAGCTGGCCCACCGTCGCCATCCTGCCTTCGCCGGGCTGGGACGTTATCTGCATTGGGTATGCCGCCCGGTTTAACACCCGCATGGGGAGATGATGATGTATCGCCGCGTTGCCTTGCTCGCTGTAAGTCTGGGATTGGCTGCGTGCCAGAGCCCCAACCCGTATACCGCCAGTTCCATGCCCATCCCGCCGGCCCCGCCGCAAGCGGCCAACACCCTGGACCTGAGCGCCTACCCGGCGCCGCCACGGGACTACGGCCGCTATCAAAGCTGGGCCTGGCGCAATAACCAACTGCCGGCAGGGTCCGCTTGGGCCGATTCCGCACAAATTGCCGAAGCGGTCAGTAATGCCCTCGATCAGCGCGGATTGCGCCCTGCACAACCTGGCCACCCCGCTGATTTGTGGGTGAGTGCAGATTTACACACAGAAAAACGCTTGCGCCAGGTTCAGGACGACTATGGTTATGGCGGCATGTACGGCGACCGTTATGGTCGCTATGGCAACCAGTACGGCATGTACAACAGCGTACCGGTTGTGCGCACCTATGAAGTCGAAGTGATGGTTGTACGGCTCAATCTGTATGACGGAAAAACAGGTCAGCCGGTCTGGAGTTCAAGTGCAGAAACCAGTAGTAAAGGCAGCCTGAGCGAACGCAGTGACGCCCTGCGCGAATCACTGAACAAAGCAGTGCAGGCTTATCCTCCCCATTAAAACTGTTTGTTTAAGCGGAGACTCACCATGTTAGGACGCATTGCTTTACTGGGACTGGCCCTGCTGCTAAGCGCGTGCAACAGCATGCAGGTCACCCATGACTACAACCCGGCGGTCAATTTTGCGCAGTTCAAGACGTGGGCCTGGAAAGACCCGGCCGTGCAGTTTTTACCCGACACCCCGATGGTCAATAACGGCCTGACGGCACAGCGCGTGGTCATGGCCCTCAGCAGCCAGCTGGATCAGCGCGGTCTGACCCAAGTAGCACCCGGCGTCAAACCCGACCTGTGGGTACAAACCTACATGGTCGTGGCCAACCGCCAGGAACAGGTCACCAACTACAGCTATGACGGTGGCCCTTGGGGCGGACCTTGGGCTGGGCCATGGGGCGGTTACTGGGGCGGCAATTATTGGGGCGCACCGGCATACGCCGAAACCCGCAATATCGTCTACCAGGTGGGCACCTTGCAGGTTGACCTGATTGACGCCAAAGACGGCAAACTGGTCTGGCGTGGCAACGCCGAAAAAGTCGTCGACGAAGATGCCACGCCTGCAGAGCGTAGCGCGGCGATTTCCAAGGCAGTCACTGAAATCATGAGTAATTATCCACCCAAGCCAGGGCGTTAATTAAATGAAGCCAACTCACTAACAAAGTATATAACTGCGAAGTATTAATACTTTAGTAAGTGAGTTGGCCCTACTCTCCCCCCTTTACAACCTTTCATCCAACAGTTCTCATTAGTTGCAATCACGGGCCTTATAAAGTGTGCAACTGGCCAGCATCCTGATCACTTCTTGACTACACTCGCTAAAACTTTAGAGCGAAGCGCTGGACAGTGTTCCAGTATCAGGAGTGCTCAATGTCTCCCCCCTCTCGTCGTGCGTATTTCAACGGCCCCCGCCAACAACACGGGGCGATTGGTTTAATGGCGGCACTGACGCTGGGGATGGTGCTGATCTTTATGTTGCTGGTGGTCGACGGCGGTCGCCTCTACCTCGAACAACGCAAGCTGCAACGGGTTGCTGACATGGCGGTGCTTGAGGCCGTTAGCCGGGGCGGCAGCTGTGCTGCCACCCCGTCGACCGCCACGCTGTACGCCACCCAAAGCGCCGCCCGCAACAGCTTCGTGCCGGCTGGCACACAGCAAACCCTGAATGCAGCCTGCGGCACCCTGGTCACCGTCAACCAACTGCGCACCTTCCAGCTCGACCCCAGCAAAAGCGACGCTATCCGCGTGATTGCCACCAACACAATCCCTACCAGCATTGCCGGTGGTGTGTGGGATTTGGTGAGCAAGGGGACGTTGTCGACGACCACGAAGTTGACGGCGAGTGCGGTGGGGAGCAGGCCGGGACCAACGTTGGCACAAATCAGTATTCGCACCACCTTGGCCACGGTAAATACCTCGCAGTCTCCACTGCTCAATAATTTATTCTCGGGGTTGTTGGGCGGGAATGTGTCCATCTCGGCAGTTGGCTGGGATGGTTTAGCCAAAGCCAACATAAACTTGCTGCAATATTTGAATCAACTGGCAATTAACTTGGGTGTCAACGCAGGCGATTACACAACCTTGCTTAATACAAACGTTACTGTCACCCAGCTCATAAAAGCAGCAGCGTCCGTTGCCACACTTAACGGCGCAACACTTGATGTTCAAACTGCGTTAGCCAACCTGCAAGTCGCCGCCATCAACAACACACCCTTAAAAGTTGGAGACCTGTTAAAACTACAAACAGGCACATCCTCTGCGGGTTTGGATACAGACTTGAATTTGTTCTCTCTTATTCAGGCGGCCATTCAAATTGCCAATAAAAATAACGCCGTGGCTGTGAGCCTTCCTATCAATATTCTTGGCCTTGCAAAGGTGACGACTACCGTCAAAGTGATTGAACCACCCCAGTTTTCGGCAATCGGAAACCCGGCCACAGATAGAATTTATGTCCGTACAGCGCAAGTGAGATCTCTGATTACCATCGAGCTCCCCATTCTCAATACTGTCAGTGCGCTTTTGAATTTAGTCACAGACCTGCTTTCAGGTATTACTGGCCTTCTTCAAGGACTGATCTGCGGGTTGGGACTGTGCGGGACCACATTCGACATTAAGATATTGCCTCCTCCATTGATTCTCAGCATCAACTTGGATACCGGCGGAGCAGATGCTTTGGTGACCGGGTATACCTGCCCTTCCGGGACCTCTGGCAGCAAAAGTTTGACGGTCCAGGCCAATACCGTACTAGCCAACCTGAATATCGGAAGCATCGATGCCAGCAAAGCATTTTCTTCTTCAAATCCGGTAACCGTCACCCCTTTGCCCATCGTAAATATCATCAGTAAAAACTGCGGTCTCTTCGGGTGTGTCTACAAAGACTATGGGGGTGGCGGGATTGCACTCATGGCCACACTGCCCATTGCTAAAACGCCCAGCACCTTAATTTATTCGGCTGCCACAAACTCGGTTCCGCCTAACCTTAAACAACCTCCGATGGCTAAATCTGCCAGCCCCACTACGAATATCGTAGATAGCCTAAGAAGTACTATCAGCAATGTACCGATCAAACTTTATGCCCCTGTAGACGGCACAGGCATTTTGAGCGCACTCGCGACGGGGTTAACGAATACTGTTAATGCAACGCTTCTGGCGATTGTAAACCTCGCATCCGGACTCATTACTGGAGTTTTAAGCCCTTTACTCGACCCACTACTCAATAACCTGCTGTCACTGTTGGGCATTAACCTCATGGCCACCGAAGTCGACGCCAACCTCTCCTGTGGCCAAGGTGGCCCCGCCCAACTCGTGCTCTAACCTTCAACCACCGGCAACTCCACGCAAAACCGGGCCCCGTGCCCGGTGTTGCTGACGCTTAAGCGACCGCCCATGTTGTCGATAATCCCGTAGCTCACAGACAACCCCAGCCCTGTGCCCAGGCCGACCGGTTTGGTGGTGAAGAAGGGCTCGAAGATCCGTTCCAGCAGACGCGGGTCGATGCCGCCTGCATTGTCTTCCACCGTCACACGCACGCCGTTGTCACTCGCGCCTGCGGTCAAGGCAATCCAAGGGGTGAACGCGTGGTCGGTTTCGCGCTTGCTCATCAGTGCATCGCGAGCGTTGATCAACAGGTTGATCAGCACTTGTTCCAATTGGTCGACATGGCCGCGCACCTGCAACGCATCGCTCAAACACTCTGTGCGCAACTCAATGCCTTTGCCGCGCAAGCCTTCGCACAGCAAGGCCAAGGCGCCTTCCAGCGCTTGCGCCGGGTTGAAGGCTTGTTGCTCGACTTCTGATCGACGGCCGAACACGCGCATGTGGTCGACCACCCGCGCTGCCCGCTGGATCTGGGCATCGATACGGGTGAGTTTGTCTTGCAGGTAGTCGTGCTCCACATCGCCGTTGCTCACGCGCTTGAGCATGTTGGCGATGGCCATGCGCATGACGTTCAATGGCTGATTGATTTCGTGGGCAAGGCCCGTGGCCATTTCACCCAAGGTGGCCATTTTGGCGCTCTGGGTCATTTGCTGTTGCGAGCGACGCACGTCGGTGTTGTCGCGGCCCACGGCCTGGACTTCGAGCAACTGGCCCTGGGCATCAAACACACCCCGGTCCGACCACACCCACCAGGCGTACTCATGCCCCGGCAGTTGCAAGCTGATTTCTGCGGTGCTCACCGGGTTTTGCGGGGTTAACCGGGCAATGCGCTGCATAAATTCCGCCCGCTGCTCGGTCGACAACCAACTGCCCAGATTCACCCCCGGCAATGCCTGCGGGGTGCACTCCAGGTACGCCGCCAGCGGCTGGTTGCCAAAGGTCAGGGTCAGGTCTGGCAGATAACGGCAAATCATCGCGGGCGAGTCTTCGACCAGCACCCGATAACGCTCTTCACTGCGCTTGACCCGTTCAGTGGTCTCGGTGGCTTCGGTGACATCCAGCCACAACCCCACAGCCTCGATCGGTAGCCCAAGGTCATCGCGCAATAATTTGGCTTCGTCCAGCAACCAGTGATAGTTGCCCTTGCTATCGCGCAGGCGATACCGACGCCGGGCGCTGCCAAAGCGCAACAGTTGGCGGGTGCGGTCAAAGTACTGCTCGCGATCGTCGGGGTGAATCCACTCGATCAGCCCGGCCCCCTGGCTCTCGGCCAACGTCCAACCCAGTAACGGTTGCAGGCTGGCGCTAAAAAAGGCGGGCACTAACGCTCCTTTCTCATAGCGCTGCACATAAATCACCGCCGGTGAACTGGCGATCAGGTTGTCCAGCCGCGCATGGGCGGCCGTCGCTTGAAGTTGCTGACGTTTGATTTCGCTGACATCCAGCATAAAACCGACGATACGCCGCTGGCTGCCCGTGCCGACCGCTTGCCCCTGAATCCGATACCACGGGGTCGGCCCCGCGTTCTGCGGCACGTCCAGACGCGCAACCACCATCAGGTCTTTGCCGTGTTCAATCAGCTCATCAAAACGAATACTGAGCTCATCACGATCGGCCGGATGAAACAGCGCCAGCCAGGCTTTGCAGGTTAATGGCGTGTGCGGGGCCGACAGGCTTTCGGCCAATTGCGGGGCCAACTGCACCTGCTCGGTGGCCGTCGACCACTCCCACCAACCCGTGCCCAACAAACCTTCCAGCGCTTGCACCCGCTCGCGGTGCTCAGCCTGTTGCTGCTCGCGCAAGCGCTCCAGCAAAGGCCCGGCCAAGGCGGCGCACACGTGCGACCAATCACTCTCTCTCATCAGCGCAGGGCGTGTAGAAAACCCCAACAACAGCCAGGCGCAGAGCCCGCGCTGATCGTGATAAGGCATGCACAAGCCATCGGTCGCGCCCAGCAGGTTACTGAATTGAAACGGTTGCTCGTTGGCAGCGGCCATGCCGGAATTACGCGTACCACTGAGGCTGTCCAGCGCGCTGCCCAGGCTTTGTCCCACCTCCCACAAGTGCGCTGCTCCGGGCGCCTGATAAACACTAAAGAGGCTCCAGTCCGGCTGCCCTTCTTCACGCAGCGCCAAGGCGATGCACGGCACCTGCCATTGCTCGCCGATGCGTTGCAACGACTCCTGCGTCACCTGCGGCAAACGCGCCATGCTGCATAAGCGTAATTGTCTGGCCAGGCTCAAGCTTAGTTGCATGCACAGCTCACGGTTGTGGGCTTGCTGGCCTTCGCGCCGCAGGTCGCTGATGTCCAGCAACTGCAACAGCCAGCCGTCAGCGTGTGGCTGAACCCAACCGCGGGTGTGCAGCACAGAACCCCCGGCGCATTGGAAGTCCAGATCAAGGCTGTGCCCCAACCAATCGGCCGGGGCACCTTCAAGAGCCTGGGTGCTGCCCGGCACCAAATAATCGAGCAATAAACGCGTAGCGTCAGCGCCGCTGACCGGCTGCACACCGAAACGCTGCGCGCCGTGCACCTCCAGCACTCGCCCCTGATGATCGAGCAACAGGTGCAAGACCGTGTCCTTGCCGGGTTGCGCGGTACGGTGCTCAGGCAAAGGGGCTTGAGCGCGGCCCGAGAAGCGCCCAAATGGCTTGCCGCCCAGGTTCAAAACTGCAGGCTCGACTGGGCCGACAAGGTGTCCGGCAAGCTCGGCACCGTGATGCCGCCCGGCAGTTTAAGCACCGGCAAGATGCTGTTGAGCGTTGCAGCCGGGAGGCTAACGGTCACGGTTAATACTCCCGCGCTGTACACCGCCGTTTTACTGATGTTGGTGGTCATCGCCGTGGGCATCCAGCCCAATTGCTGGTCCAGCACGCCCTTGGCCACCGATTCGACCTTGGCCTTGTAATCTGCGGTCGCCAACGTCGGGTCCACCGCCATGCTGCGGCGCACCGCCTCGGCCGTCGACTGGTTAAAAGACTGCATCAGCAGCAGTGGAAAGCTGTAGCTGAGCACGCCATACAGAACTGAGAAAAAGATCACAAAAACCAGGGCGAACTCAATCGCCGCCGCGCCTTTTTGTGAGTGGGGAAGGTCAACTTTCATGACTGCGTCTACCCTGACAATTCACCGTGATATCAGCATAGAATCATTCGAAGAAAAGGGACGGGAATACGTGATCCATTTAGCGGTTTTATTCATTTGGTTTGCCGCCTGCGCCGCCCAAGACCTTTACCAGCGCCACATCGCCAACAGCCTGACGTTTGGTGCCGCAGCCCTGGCGTTGGTGTACCTGCTCTGGACCGGCACCACCTGGCTGGGCGCCAGCGCGGCTGAAGGCGGCTGGGCCCTGTTGATTGCTTTGGTCCTGACCTTGCCCGGCTATGCCCTGAACAAACTGGGCGCTGGCGATGTAAAACTGTTGATGGCACTCGCACTGGCAACCGATCGTCCGATACTGCTGGGCACGTTTATTGGCGCAGGTCTTAGCGCCGGACTGTGGTTTTGGCTCGCGCCAAAAGTGCTCCCTCTATTGAATCAACGCTTTAGCCAACCCCACGGCAAAAACATCCCGCAAGCGTCAAAAAAACTGCCCTTCGCCCCGTTTCTTTTATGCGGCTTCAGCCTGTCCGTTTTGTGTCTAACCTAATCAAAACGAAGGATTTATTACATGTACAGCGTAGGAAACTACGTCTATGTTTCCTGAACCCCTCGCCATTCACACGAGTGGTACAGGACGTCTTAAATTGGCTTGCCAGGCATGGAGTAGCGCGTGAACAAGCTCACCTCAAAAATAAAAGTGTTAGTGGTCGACGATCAGCCGCTGATTGTCGAAGAACTCAGTGAGTTCCTGGAAAGCAACGGATACCGTTGCGTGCCTTGCGAATCAAGCCGTGAAGCCGTGGAGGCGTTTGTCGCGGATCCCGAGATAAGTCTGGTGCTGTGTGACCTGCACATGCCCGACATGAACGGCATCGAATTGACGCAGCATCTGCAGAAAATTGCCGGCAAACACCGCCTGTTTGAAAGCATCCTGTTGACCGGCCATTCCGACAAACAGGACGTGATCAAAGCCTTGCGCATCGGCATTGCCGATTACTATCCCAAGCCGGTTGACCTTGGCGAATTGCTCGAGGGCATTCAGCGTCAGGAGGCCGTCCTGCGCGAACGGCAAAAGAACGAGCATCTGGGGCATTTGAACCAGAAGCTGCAGTATTTGGCTGAGTCTATCGACGACCTTTATCAAGACATGGAAACAGTTCGCCATCCGCCGCCGTTCAAGAGCACTGTGGCTGCGGAGGACGAAGCCTTGAGTGACCTGCCACCGATTTTCAAGCAGTTGTCACCGCGCCAGCTGGACGTGGCCAAACTGGTGGGCAAGGGCCAGACCAACTACCAGATCGCCTGTGATTTGGGCATCACCGAAAACACGGTCAAGCTCTACGTGTCCCAGGTGTTGCGCCTCACCCACATGAACAACCGCACCCAGTTGGCACTCGCCCTCTCCCCCAGTGCATCCGCCCAACAACATCGGCAAACGGCGCACTGACCGCAGCCTGTAGCCGCTGCCCAAGGATGAGGCTGCGATGGGTTGCGCAGCGACCCTACACGGCTGTCCGGGGCCGCATCGCAGCCTTCGTTCCTCGTCAGCGGCTACAAGAGCCAACGCAACCCTGTAACCGCTGCCCAAGGATGAGGCTGCGATGGGTTGCGCAGCGACCCTACACGGCTGTCCGGGGCCCGCATCGCAGGCTTCGTTCCTCGTCAGCGACTACAAGAGCCAACGCAACCCTGTAGCCGCTGCCCAAGGATGAGGCTGCGATGGGTTGCGCAGCGACCCCAAACGGTTGTCCGGGGCCCGCATCGCAGGCTTCGTTCCTCGTCAGCGGCTACAAGAGCCAACGCAACCCTGTAGCCGCTGCCCAAGGATGAGGCTGCGATGGGTTGCGCAGCGACCCCAAACGGTTGTCCGGGGCCCGCATCGCAGGCTTCGTTCCTCGTCAGCGACTACAAGAGCCAACGCAACCCTGTAGCCGCTGCCCAAGGATGAGGCTGCGATGGGTTGCGCAGCGACCCTACACGGCTGTCCGGGGCCGCATCGCAGCCTTCGTTCCTCGTCAGCGGCTACAAGAGCCAACGCAACCCTGTAGCCGCTGCCCAAGGATGAGGCTGCGATGGGTTGCGCAGCGACCCTACACGGCTGTCCGGGGCCGCATCGCAGCCTTCGTTCCTCGTCAGCGGCTACAAGAGCCAACGCAACCCTGTAGCCGCTGCCCAAGGATGAGGCTGCGATGGGTTGCGCAGCGACCCCAAACGGTTGTCCGGGGCCCGCATCGCAGGCTTCGTTCCTCGTCAGCGACTACAAGAGCCAACGCAACCCTGTAGCCGCTGCCCAAGCATGAGGCTGCGATGGGTTGCGCAGCGACCCCAAACGGTTGTCCGGGGCCCGCATCGCAGGCTTCGTTCCTCGTCAGCGACTACAAGCAAGAGGCCGCGGCGAAAATGCCTTATTGCTGCTTGGCCTTACCGCCTTCGTCCTGTTTGTAATACTCAGGGATGGGGTGGGTGTAGCTGTCCAGCCAGCGTTGCAGGCTGCGCTCGCGCTCGGCCGGGGTCGCTACCTGACGTTCCTTGGACTGGGCCTGACCGCTGACTTGCAGCTGCAACCAGCGCTCGGTTTCCTGCTGGTACTGGGACGCCGGCCCCGGTTCAACCGCCCAAACACTCAGCGGCATCATGCCCAACAACACGGCCAAACGAAGCGAACATTTCATGGCAAACCTCCAACGCTTTATTTGATTGCAGCCACCTGATGACTCGCCGGTTTGGCAGCCTGGGTTTTCAGGGCCTGGGCCCTGGCTTGCGCGTCACTCACTTGTTCGGGGGTCAATTCAGCGCGGCTGGCCAGCTCCGCCGCTTGGTTCCATTGGTCCTGATAGATGAGCAAGGTGACCAGGTTCAACGCCGCCAATTGATCCGATTGCTTAAGCTCCAGCGCCGTCAAGAACTCAAAACGCGCTTCGTCGGTGCGCAGTTGGTTGAGGTACACCACGCCCAGGTCATTGCGGATTTTTTCGTCCGTGGGCGCCGCTTGCGCTGCGCGCTCAAGGTAGGACGCCGCCAGCGTGTTATCGCCTCGCGCTGCCGCCAACTGGCCCAGGCCATGATCACCTTCAGCGCTCAAGCAGGTGCCGAGCAGCCCGCGGTACAGTGGCCCGGCTTCAGGGCGGCCCAACTGGCGATAGATCCGCGCCTTGCGCAATTGCACCTGGGCGTAGCCTTGCGGCAGGTTTTGCAGGTTGGCCAGGCTGGCGTGCAGCTTGCCCTCCTTGGCCATGTCATCGGCCAGGTTCATCGACAGCTCCTGATCGTCGCTCAACTTGCCGCAACTGCCACCGCTAAAGGCGGCCCACGGCGGGTTGCTTTGCCCCCCGGTGGCACATCCCCCCAGCATCAACAGCGCACACACGGCCATGACTGCTTTCATGCTCATACTCCTGATCAAGAGCCAAAGGCCCGTGCGATTGCAATAAAACTCGGCCCGCCCAACACAATCAGCAACGCCGGAAACAGAAACATCATCATCACCACCGACATCTTGGCGGACATTTTTGAGATGTATTCCTCCATGCGGGTGAGACGTCGGTCATCCAGCAGGCTTTTCAGTGACTGCAACGATTTCATCGCGCCACCGCCCTGCTGCAGCAATTGCTTGAGAATCACGCAGGTGTCGTCAAACTCATCCACCGCTAGCAAACTGGCCGCCTTGTCCAGTTCCTGGCTCAACTCCAGGCCCGAGTCCACGCGGGCCAGCACCAGCCGCAGCTCGCCTGTAAGCACCGGCAACAGTTGCCGGGCTTCGATGCTCAACACGCGCAGCGCTTGCTCCACCGCCATGCCCGACTCAAATAAAATGCGCAGCAGCGGGATAAACGTCGACACCTCAACTGCCGCCGCTTCCTGACGCTTTTTAGCGACATGGGCAAGCATGCGTTTGGGGATCAGATACCCCAGCGCCAAAGCAAACAGCAGCACGATCATCAAATAGCCGGAACCTGGGTAAAACAGTTCATGCCCCAGAAACGCCAGCCCGGCCACGGCCACCGGCGTACCGACCTGGAACGCCGCAAACAGCGAACGCTGGCTTGCCGTGCGCCAGCCCACGCGGTTCAGCAACACTTGGGTTTCGTTGTCCATGGACACCGAGCGCTGGCCAAACTTGCTACTGCCCAATGCGCGCATCCACACGCTGATCTTCCCCGGCCCGGTTTTTTCGCCCTCAAGGCGCTGCACCACCCGTTGTTGCCGCAAGCGCTGTTGAACCGCGCCATGGATCAAGACCCCGAGGCCTGCCAACAGCAACACTGCGCAAATCAGCAAGGCCATGTCATACGCTCCGTACCATGCGCCACAAGGCAAAACAGCCAATGGCTTGCAAGCCAAACGCGGCAATCAGCAAATGTTGACCACTCGCGTCGTGCCACATGTTCACCAGAAAGGTCGGGTTGGTGACCATGAAATAGCCGCCCACCAACAGCGGCAACAGCGCCAGCACCAACGCCGTGACCCGCGTTTCGCCAGTCATGGCCTTGAGCTTGCGCGCCCCTGATTCACGCTCACGGATCAACACGATGAGGTTTTCCAGCAGTTCGCTGGCGTTGCCGCCGTAGCGGTGGTTGACCTTCAAGCCCAGGGCAAACATGCGAAATTCATCGCGCTCATACAGCTCGGCAAAATCCTGCACCGCCTCGGGCAAACTCACGCCCAACTGCACGTTGCGCGCCACCCGGCTGATGCTGTCTTTGAGCGGGTCATGGGAGGCCTCGATGGCATTGAGCACCGCATCGGCCAAGGTGCGCCCGGCCTTCAGGCTGCGCACGCAGTGGTCGAGCAATTGCGGCAGTTGCTCAACCATGCGCTTGACTCGACGCTGGTAACGCCAGCTGACAAAAAGCTTTACGCAGACCGGCGGCGCGACCAGGAACACCAGAAAAAAAAACCAGCCGCCCAGCAGAGCTGCCAACGCCACGGCACCGGCCCAGATCAGCAGCCACAGCCCCAAACGTTCCGAAGGGCGCCCCAACCCCGCCTGCAAAAATGCCCGGTCCAGCCACTCGACACCCAGCGCCTTGTCCGCCATTTGCGGATGGCCTTCGGTCAAGCGGCCCAGCACCCGGCTGGTGGTGGGATCGCGCAAGGCGCGGTAGACCAGGTTCATCGACATCATGAACATCATCAGGCTGATCGCGAACAGTATCAGGGCCGGAATCATGATCTGCGCCTCAGCCGTTGGCATTCAGAATCGGGTCACGACGCAACTTGTCGCTCGCCGGGTTCAGTGCCTCGCGCACAAAGCCAAAGCCGGTGCGTTTGTCCAGCCGGAACAAGGTGTTGGTGACATACACATCGTCACGCACGCCCACCACTTCCAGCACTTCACTGACACAGCGGCGCCCGTCAGACATACGGGTCAGTTGGATAATCACGTCGAGGGCGGCGCAGATCATCTGGCGCAGGGTTTTTTCCGCCACCGTGCGGCCCGTCAAACCCACCAACGTTTCAAGGCGCAACAAGGCGTCTTGCGCGGTGTTGGCGTGCACGGTGCTCATTGAGCCATCGTGGCCGGTGTTCATCGCCGTCAGCACATCGAGCACTTCCACGCCTCGAATCTCGCCTAGGATGATGCGGTCCGGGCGCATCCGCAGGGCGTTGCGAATCAGGTCGCTGGATTTGACTTCACCGTGCCCTTCGGAATTCGGCGGCCGGGTTTCAAGGCGCACCACGTGGGGGTGGCCCAGCTGTAATTCGGCGACGTCTTCGATGGTGACCAAGCGCTCGTGCGGGTTGATCAATTGGCTGAGGATATTCAGCAACGTGGTTTTGCCGGTGCCGGTGCCGCCGCTGATCAAAATGTTGCAGCGCTTGCCCACCGACTCCTGAAAAAACTCATAGATCGATTGATCGATGGTTTGCATCGCCACCAGGTCGCTGCTTTTGAGCATGTCTTTGCGAAACTTCCGGATCGACAGGCAGGGACCGTCCAGCGCAATGGGCGGGATGATCGCGTTCACCCGGCTGCCATCGGGCAGGCGCGCATCGACCATGGGTGACGACTCATCCAGGCGCCGACCGAGCGGCGCCAAAATGCGCTGCATCACACGCTCGACGTGATGATCGTCGATAAAACGCAAATCGCTGTGGCTCAACAGACCGTCGCGTTCAACAAACACATGGTGCGGGCCGTTGACCAAAATCTCGGTAACGGCGCTGTCGCGCAGCAGCACTTCGAGCGGCCCGAACCCCGTCAGCTCGTCAACAATTTCCTCGGCCAGACGTTCCATCTCGTAGCG
The DNA here is from genome assembly GCF_029959305.1 of Pseudomonas sp. PS01297. Taxonomy (NCBI): domain Bacteria; kingdom Pseudomonadati; phylum Pseudomonadota; class Gammaproteobacteria; order Pseudomonadales; family Pseudomonadaceae; genus Pseudomonas; species Pseudomonas sp. PS01297. The sequence continues at coordinate 8,068 of NZ_JASCPQ010000092.1, read as the reverse complement.
CGAAATGGCCAGGTGCAAGCGCGATACGTATTCGGCCACGCGGTCGGTGACAAACTGCGACAAGGCATGGCGCGAATCTTCCAGCAGGTTTTTGCCGCTCTCCTCGATGGCGTCGATGATGTAACGGTGCAGCACCATTTTCAGGCCGTCGTGGTCGGCGCGCCCGTCTTTGTGAAGCCCGGAACCGAACAGCTGCTCTTTGGTCATTTGGACCCCCACAGACGGTTAAGCCATTTGTCCGCGACGGAGGACGGTTTGCCCGACGCCACAGAGCGCTTGGCCAACTGTTCACCGATCTTTTTCAAGCCTTGGCTCAAGGCCTCGCGCGGCCCCAGCTCAAACAACGTGACAGCCTGATTTTTCGCATTGAGGCGTAACTCGGCGCTCAGCGGCAACGACACCAGCACCGGTAAATCAAAGCTCTTGGCCAACGCATCGACATCCGGAGCAATCCCCCGCAGGCAGCGGTCGACCACCAGCCCCGTGTGTTCGAGTTTCATGCCCTTGTTGCGCCAGAGGTTGAGTACGTCCAGGTTGCGGCGGCAATCGAGCACGTTCTGATCGACGTACCAGAGCAACTTGTCGCAGTGGGTCACGAACGTGCGCAGCGCCTCGCCATCCGGCTGGCCCGTGAGGTTCACCACAATGTGCTGAAAGTGCTGACGCAAGGCACTGAGCAACATGTACAACTCGGCGGCACTGGTGTGCTCCAGAGGCTCGTCGGCGTTGCTGTGGGCCAACACCCGCAAGCCGTCCGGGGTTTTGGTGAACGCACTGTCGATCAAGGTGCTGTCCAGGCGCCGAAGATGGCGCAGCGCATCGCCAAAAAAGAACGAGCTTTCAAGGCCCAACAGCGCCAGGCCGTCGCCACGGGGAATGCCCAAATCCAGAAACAGGGTTTTCTGCCCGCTCTTTTGCACCACCAGCGCCAAGTGGCTGGCCAGCAGCGCGCCATCGGCGTTGCATTGCGCGCTGAACAACACGCTGAGGCCGCCCAGTTCGGTATTCGGCGTCACCGGCGGCAGGCGCTTGCTCAGCCGGCGTACAAGCCCGGCCACTTCACTGGAGCGCGAGCCATAAGCGACAAAATCCCGGGCCCCGGCACGCATGGCATTGAGCACCAACTGGTTGTCCATGCCATCGCCCAAGGCCACGATCGCCAGCATCGGCTTGGCCTCCAGCGCGCCTTCGATCAACGCGCACTGGGCCACCACCTTCTCCCGGTCCAGCCCCACAAACACCAGCCCGGCAAAGGTCACGTCAATCAACGCGAGCAGTTCATCGAGGCTGCTGGTACCGGCCCCCACCACTTGGCCCAGCGGCGCCAACGCGCCCTGCAGCCACTCAAGATCGGTGTTGTTGCGCGTCAGCGCGAGAAACGTCTGGCTCAGGCTCTGGCTCATTGGGATAACCCGCTACGGCGATTGAAATTGCCATTTTCAAGGAAATACAAGCGATACCAGTTGGGGTCGTAATTGCGCAGTTTTTCGCCCGGCATGCTCGGCAGGGGCGCATTGGCAGCCAAGGGTTGAACCAGGTGCGGGGTCACGATCATCAGCAGTTCTTTCTCTTCGCGGCTGATGTTCGAATCACGGAAAAACGCCCCCAGAATCGGTACGTCACCCAGCCCCGGGAATTTGTTCACCTGCGAGGTGTTGCGCGTGCTGATCAAGCCGCTGATGACAAAACTTTCGCCATCGGCCAGCGAAATGCTGGTGTCAGTACGGCGCACGTTAAGCCCCGGTACCAGGGTCCCGGCGATGTTCACCGCGTTGGTGTAATCCAGCTCGCTGACTTCGGGTGCGACCTTGAGCAGGATGCGGTTGTTGCCGACCACGGTCGGAGTCAGCGTGAGGCGAATACCGAACTCCTTGTACTCGATCGACACGTTATCGCTGCCGCTGCTCGGCACAGGGATCGGTACTTCGCCCCCCGCCAGAAAGGTCGCACTTTGCCCGCTCAATGACACCAGGCTCGGCCGCGCCAGGGTGTAGGCAAAACCGCTGCCCTCCAGCGCATTGATCATCGCCCGGACCCGGCCACCGCCAAAACCAATGTTGAAGTTTTTGCTGTTGGCGATCGGACCGCCGGTGATGATGTTTTCAGCGTTGGTGATGAATGAGTTGGGTGAACCAAACAGAAAGTTGCTGCCCTGACCAAAGATCGACGTGCTGGCTTCCTGCAACTTGGTCCGGCTGACCTCAACAAAGCGAATATCGGTTTGTACCTGGCTGAGCAACGCAGGGTCTTCAGAGGGCGACACGGAGGCGCTGGTAAAGCTCTGGGTGGCTTTGCCCTTGACGAACACCATGCTCTGGCGCGGGGTTTTCGAACAGGCGGTCCAGACCATCAAGCTGGTGGTGCCCGGCGCGACACCGGTGAGCAAAAAGGCGTTGCTGCCGTTGGCATGCACATCGGCAATGCCCGGATCACCGACAGCAATGCGCGTAATGGCAACCGGCGAATCCAGTGCTTGCTGGATGCCCTGCCCCACTTCCAGCACCGCTGGCAATTGCCCAAGCGCTGAGCAATTGGAGGGCGCGGCCAGGGCCATTTCAAAAGGCAAGCTGCTTAGAACCAGAGTCCAGACAGCTCGTTTGTACAGCGCTACGCAACGATGGCTCATAGGGTCTTCCTTGCAGATCAGGCTTTTTTTATTGAGCAGGCTGTTGGGCCGTTTGGTTGCCGCGAATAATTTCGATGCCCCGCGCACGCGGAACGGTGCCGCCGCCAGAGTTCGCCACCGGGGCGACTTTTGCCGGGCCGGTAAAGGCCAATTGGTTGAACTGATAAAGGTCGCGTCGGGCGTTCTCAAGCTTGCTTGGGGCGTCTTGCTCACCCGCCCAGTACTTGCTCAAGCGATCTTCCTTGGCGCTGCGCACGGCCAGGCGCAAGGTGCCCGCCTGGGCTGCGAGCATCAGCTGGCTGAGCAGCGGCGCGGGAACGGCCAGCACGGCCGAACGTGCCGTGGCCCGGCGCTGTACTTGTTTGAGGGCTTCGTCGGCACTCAGCGTTGCCTTGGATGACTGACCGTCGCTGCTCTGCCCCACCTCATCCCCCACGCTCAACACCCGCACGGCCGGCACTACCACTTGCGCCGACTGCTGCGGGTTGGACTGGTCCTCGCGCAGGGACAACAACACGTCTACATAATCGTCAGGAGACAACTGCCCGCTGGCGCCGATCACTTCATCAATGGCCACCGCCAGTGCGCGCTCATCCGGGCGAATCATCCGCGCCAGCGGCCCACCGACTTCAAAGCTTTGTTCATTCAGCCAGGTACCCGCGCTCAAGCTGCGCCACGGGGCACGCCCTACCACCTGATCAACCGAGGCATAACTGCCTGCGGGCGCCGTGTGCAATTTTTCAAGGGTCACATCGTCGGCCGTCAAGGCCACATGCGGGGCAACATCGCGTACCAGCACCACCACAGGCTTGCGCGTCTGGTCTTCAACTGTGGCGACACTCTGCTCAACGACCTGCGTTACCGGTACCTGCGCAACCGGCTGCTGGCGGGTTATCACCAAACCCCAAAAACCCGCGGCAATGGCACCGATAAACAAGAGCGCGGCCAGGATCAAACTGCGTCGGTTATTCATTAACACACTCCCTTTGCCACTCTGTACTGCACATCTGGAAATCCATTCGCACATCGGTCGCTATGTCAGGCATTATTATTGCGACCATTTCGCTATTTGAAAGTAGCGCACACAAAGCAAAATGCCATTAGGCAACTCAAAAAAAATAGAGTGCCGCCGAAGACCTTGATTTACCGTAAGTTTCACATGGACACTTTTGGATTAATACTTTTGCATTAGTGCTTTTTAACAGTTGATGGATTCCCTTTTCTTGCCAATGCTGTGATGGCAAATAGTAATTACGTCGTCCCCTTGCTGCGAAGTGCCCTCTTTGGTGCACCCAGGAGAAATCAGATGTTTACCAATACTGTCCTGAAAGTCTATGTTCCGACCCAACTCTTCGTGGCGCACCATGTCAAGCAATTTACAAAGCGCACTGAAGGGGCATCGGGTATTGAATACGCCATTATTGCCGCCATGGTTGCGATTGCTCTCGCTGCCTTTGTGACGCCTATTTCTACTCAAATCAAGGCCATGTTTACCACTATTCAAACGGCGGTGACTAAACCAGCCGGTTAATTCAAAGGCTGTTTCAAGGTATGGACAAACTGCTGTCATTGCGGCGTTCTCAGGAGAGATCAGATGTTTTCAACAACTGTTCTGAAACTCTATGTTCCGGCCACTGTGTTTCTGACACAACAAGCCAAGTTGTTTTCCCAACGTACAGAGGGTGCTTCGGGTATTGAGTACGCCATTATTGCGGCGATGGTTGCTATCGTTTTAGCGGCCTTCGTCACGCCAATATCAGGCGCAATCAGTGCCATGTTTACGACGATTAAAGACGCTGTTACCAAACCTGCTTAATCCCATGAACAGCCGATCTAAACGCCAACAGCTTCTCTTGGTAGACGACGAAGAGGACGCTCTGCTGGAGCTCGCCGAACTGCTGGAGGGCGAGGGCTTTTGTTGCTTTACGGCAACCTCAGTTTCACTCGCCCTTCGGCAGTTGACCGTTCACCCGGACATTGCCCTGGTTATCACCGACCTGCGCATGCCTGAAGAAAGCGGCATTGCATTAATCCAGCGCCTGCGAAATCACACCGCACGCCAACACTTGCCCGTGATTGTTATTTCAGGTCACGCCGACATGGACAATGTCAGCGACTTATTGCGTTTACAAGTCCTGGACTTGTTCCGCAAACCGATCTATCACGACCGTTTGATCCACACCCTCAATTACTTATTCCCCGTCTCCAAACTCTACTCCATCCGCCCATAACCCACGAACTGTAGGAGCGAGCTTGCCTCGCGATCTTTTGATTGTTTAAAGATCGCAAGACAAGCACATCCTTATAACTGATAACTAAAACTCAAGGTATAACGCGGCCGGCGGTTAAAACTGTCCAACGCCATATCCGACATAGGCTTGGCCACTTCCAGCGATATATTGTAATAACGCTTATCGCCAAAACGCAGCCCGATGGCTGCAGATGACATATCAGAGCCTTTTAGCGGGAGTTCGTTAAACCAGGTTTTCGCCTTATCCAACACGGCATAAGGCTGTAACAATTTTACCCACTCACCGTCGCGATTAAAACTGTAGTTGAGTTCATAGGCCACACCCCAGCCTTTATCACCCGATGCTTGATCATCGGGATAACCCCGGCCAAAATTTTGACCGCCGAATACAGCACGCTCACTGTCCGCCAATGTATCGTCACTCCAATACAAAGCTCCCGACACTACGCCCTGCCAATTATCGAAAAACGTATCACTTTGAACACCTGACACACGCAAGCGAAAGAAATCCAGATCATAGTGATTGCCGGTCAAGTTACTTTCAGTCTTGGCCCCCAACCCATTAATCCCTTGATATAAACCTGCACTGACAATCCGCAATTGTTGGCCCGTGGACTTGCGCCAATCCCCTTCAACCGCAAGAGCCCGTACATTGGTTTTTTCGCTGATGGTTTGCGAATAACCGACGATGTCGTAATCGGTTTTATCGTTCACCCCGTATAAACGGCCCGCAACGCTTAACCATTGGTCAGGCGCAACGATCAGCGGGTGGCTGACGCCGACCGAAAAGCGGTCATTTTCGCGGTGGGGCTTGAGTTCAAAACCGTCACTGGTCGCAATGCTAGTGGCCGGGTCACTGCGATAACGCGTGCCATACAGGCTCAACTGAGTGCCTTCGGCGTTCAGATACTGGCTGTAATCAATGCGGTAGTAGTGTTCTTTGTCGTGCCCCGGCGGGAACAGCCCGCTCACGGTCAACTGCTCGGCCATGGCGGTTTGCGAGTTGCTGTTGACGCTGAACAAGGCCTGGGTACTGTCGCGGCTGCCTTCGACGAGGTTCATGCCGGTGGTGAAGGGTTTGCGGCTGGCCGTAACGTGCAGCGTCGCCGCCCCATCGGTGGTGCCCGGCGGCGGCACTTGCGCCTGCAATGTCACCCCCGGAATACGGCTCATCAGCGTGGCATAGCGGTCAAAGGTTTTACGGGTCAGCGGGCGCTCACCCTTGAGTTTGTCGACCAGCTCATCAATAAAGCCTTTGACCCGCCCGACATCTCCCTCCACCTGATAATCGCGGATATACCCTTCGACCAGCACCACCCGCACCAGGCCCTGATCAAAGTTCTGCGGCGGCAAAAACGCGTACGACAACAAGTACCCATCGGTTTGGTAGCGCTGGGTGATGGTGCGCGTCGCTTCAATCAGCTCACTGAGGGTAATTTCATGCCCCAGCAGCGATTTATAGGCGGCGCCCAGCTCTTGCAGCGGGTACACCGTGCCGCCCTCGATCTGCAATTTGCGGATGGTCAGGCGAGTGCTCATCAACAAGGGCTGGGCATCGGTCGCGGCCGGTTTGGGCAGCTTTAACGCCGGTGTTTGCGGGCGATAGGCATCCACCGGCAAGTTGGGCGCGGGCAGCGACTGCAGGGTTTCGTTGCTGTTGAGATAGCGTGGAAGAGGTTCGGCACCCACGTGCGGGGCCAAGGCCAATAACAAGAACGGGACATAAGTTCGCATATGACACTCCATGGTCAACAACAGCGGCTTAATGGCCTGGACGCGCCATTAAGCAATGACGCTGTCCAAACAGCAGTCCTACAACCTGGATACAAAAAAGACGAGGGATTCATGACAATCCCTCGTCTCAACCAAGCGTAGGCGTTGTAGGTATGGCCGTCGAACCGGCCAGGTGCAATTTCGTCAGTTTTTCTTGCCCAAATTACCCAGCCCGCCAACCACGCCTCCAACCAAACCTGTGACCAGGCCAGTTCCTGAACTTGCACCCGCACCCGCGCCAGCACCTGCTGCGGCACCCGCCCCGGCACCGACACCCGCACCTGAGGAGGAAGTACCTGCTCCCACCCCGACACCGGCGCCTACGCCCACCACCGCACCCACTCCACCGCCCAGCAAGCCGCCCACACCGCCTGTACCAGCGCCCGCTCCAGTGACGGTATTGACCACCCCGCCAACCGTGCCGGCAACACCGCCCACCAGGCCGCCTACTGCACCGCCTGCGCCCGTACCGGTGCCTGAACCTGCAACGCCGACGGCGCCTGTTACGCCACCCAGCAATCCACCAATGCCTGTGCTGGTGCCTGTACCGGTACCGGTGCCTGTTCCAGCCGCAGGGTTCACATAACCGCCCGCCTTGTCAGCCACACCGACGACACCGACCAACGCGCCACCGACCAGATTGGTGACCGGGTTTTGATCGCCCACGCCGGTCACTTTGTTGCCGACACCGGCCACCACTCCACCGACTTTGTTCAGCAGGCCGTCAACCGGTGCGCCCAACCCTGTGGCTGTGCCGATTTGCCCGGTGGTTTTTTCCACCAGCGAAATCACCGGCACCAGCACCTTGTCATTGACCCCGCCGGTTACTTGGCCCAATTGCCCGCTGGTGACATTGGTGGTCAGCGTATTGCCCAGCATGGTGACCGTGGTCCCGACTTTATTCACCAGGCCGCCGGTGACATCCGTAACGTTACCGGCAACGCCGCCCACGATCGGGATCTGGCTGATCGGTGTGTTATTGATTACCCCGCTCACGCCCTGGCCCAGTGAGGACACTCCTTTGCCAATATCAGACACGGCATTGGTTGCGCCAGCGACAGTGATGCCCAGTGAGTTTTTATCTGTACCAATCGTGCCCAGGCCTTTGTCCAGGCCGTCGGTGATGGACGTCACGGCATTACCGGTATTGGTCACCAACCCGCCTGCCGCGCCCACCACAGGCACCGTTGTCAGGGTGTTGCCCAAGTCGCTGACAGTCGAACCAACACCGCCGACAGCGCCGCTCACCTGGCTGATAACTTGCCCGGTGACAAGGGGCGTGTTGCCGGCGCCGTTGTTCCCGCCGCCGTTATTGCCGCCTCCGTTGTTGCCACCGCCGTTATTACCACCGCCGTTATTACCACCGCCATTGTTGCCGCCGCCGTTATTCCCGCCGCCGTTCTTGCCACCGCCGTTAT
>NZ_JASCPQ010000091.1:0-22874 GCF_029959305.1 Pseudomonas sp. PS01297 | reverse complement strand
GGGCTTGCTCGCGATTGTATCGACACGGGTTAATTCAAAGACCGCGTTGTCTGCATCGCGAGCAAGCCCGCTCCCACAAAAAGATGAAGCTTAGCTGGCGGCCACCGCCGTGGCGTTTTGTTCGGCTTTTTCTCGCTGATTGCGGCTGGCGTAGCTTTCAGCCATTACCGAGCAGACGATCAGTTGCAGCGGGTGGTAGATCATAATCGGCAGCAAAATCAGCCCTAAACCTGGGTTGGCGCCGAAGATCAGCGCAGCCATGGGTGCGCCCGCCGCCAGGGATTTTTTGCTGGCGCAGAACACCGCGGCGATTTCATCGGCGGTGCTGAATTTCAAGGCGCGCGCAGTGCGAGTGGTCAACCACAGGATGATGGCGAGCAAGATCGCGCTGCCGGCCAGGGCGCTGAAGATCACCGAGGTGCCTTGCTGTTGCCACATGCCCGAGACCATCGAGTTGCAGAACGCCGCGTACACCAGCAGCAAGATCACCACTTTGTCGCAGATATTGGTGTAGCGCTTGTGGCGGGCGAAAAAGCGTCCGAACAGCGGGCGCACCAGTTGTCCAAGCACCAATGGCAGCAACAGCATGGCGCACAGGTCGAGCAGGGTTGAGCCCAGGTCGATACCGCCCGAGCCGCTGCCGACTACAAAGCTCACCAGCAATGGCGTGAGAAATATCCCCAGTACGCTCGACAGGCTGGCGTTGAGAATCGCCGCAGGCACGTTGCCGCCCGCGCTGCCGGTGAGGGCCACGGACGAGGAGATGGTCGAAGGCAGCGCGCACAGGTAGAAGAACCCCAGCATCAGCAGCGGCGGAATGTGCGCGCCCAACAGCTTGTCAGCAACCACCCAGATCAGCGGGAAGACGATAAAGGTGAAGCCCTGAACCATGAAGTGCAGGCGGATGTTTTTCAGGCCGTGGCGGATTTGTTCGCTGGACAGGTTGACCCCGTGCAGGAAGAACACCAGGAACACGCCGATGTTGATCACCACTTCCGCGTGCATGCCGCCGCCAGTGCTGCCGAACGTCGGGAAGACGTAGGCGAGTAAAGTCGCCAGTAACATGCCGCACAGAAACCAGTCTGTGAACAAGCGTTTGAGGTGTTTGAACACAGGCATCGTGGGCACCAGAGCATTGTAAGAATTGATGACTTAGCCTAACGTCGGGTTTATCTGACGTCTTGCGACATAAGGCCAACCAATGCCGCCAAACGGACAACGTGGTGCAGAACGCGCCATTCCTGCGCTCAAAACCTTGCCTCGGCCGCTGTACGCCCGCGCCGAGAGTTTGGGCGCGGGCTCGTGGACGCCGCGCCATCGGCATGATTGGGTGCAATTTTCGTATGCCATCAGTGGCGTGCTGGGTGTGCATACTGACGAAGGCAGTTTTTATGCGCCGCCGCAGTGGGGGATCTGGATCCCGGCCGGGCTGGAGCATGAGGTGGTGACCTCGATGCGCGCCGAGATGCGCAGCCTGTACGTGCGCCGTGAGGATTGCCTGTGGGCACCCGAACATTGCCGGGTATTGGAGGTGACACCGCTGGCACGGGAGCTGATCAAACGTTTTTGCGCCTTGCCGGTGGAGTATCCACAAGGCGGCAGCCCTGAAGAACGTTTGGTGCAGGTGTTGCTTGATCAACTGGCGGGCCTGAACCAGGTGGGTTTTTCGTTGCCATTGCCGCGCCATGCGCGGCTGTTGGCGCTGTGCAATGAGCTGATCGAAAACCCGGAGGCTGAGGTGACGCTCAGCGTGTGGGCCGAGCGCTTGGGCACGTCGGAAAAAACCCTGATGCGGTTGTTTGACCGGGAAACCGGCATGAGTTTTCGCAGTTGGCGCCAGCGCATGCGCTTGCTGTCGTCTTTGCGGGTGCTCGAGGAGGGCGGCAGCGTGACCCTGGCGGCGTTGTCGTGTGGTTATGAATCCACGTCGGCCTTTATTGCCGCCTTTAAAAAAATGTTTGGCTTCACGCCCGGCGAGTTATTCCGACAGTGATCGGGCTATTTTCGGAAACGCCCTGCATACATTTTGCTCGGCTCTAGTAGGGTGCGCGCTGAATCAACGGGATTAGTCGATGCCCGATGGTTGGCGCTCGTCTATTATCCAGAGCGGCTAACGTCGGGATTTTTGGCACATGACGTGCCTACTAGCGACTCTTGCACGGCCCCCCTCTCCCCGTAGTGAGTGGATTGCCGTATAACGAGTGACATTCGCGTGTTTGGTAACAAAGGACCCACAATAAAAGCTGATGAAGACTCCAAAACGCTTAGAACCCCTGATCGAGGACGGTCTGATCGACGAGGTGCTGCGCCCACTCATGAGTGGCAAAGAAGCAGCTGTTTATGTGGTCCGCTGCGGCAAAGAGCTGCGATGCGCCAAGGTTTACAAGGAGGCTAACAAACGAAGTTTCCGGCAGGCCGCTGAATATCAGGAGGGTCGCAAGGTTCGCAACAGCCGGCAGGCCCGAGCGATGGCCAAGGGCTCGAAGTACGGTCGTAAAGAAACCGAAGACGCCTGGCAGAACGCCGAAGTAGCCGCGCTGTTCCGGCTGGCGGGCGCCGGTGTACGGGTGCCCAAGCCGTTCGACTTCCTCGAAGGCGTGCTGCTGATGGAACTGGTGGCCGATGAGTACGGCGACGCGGCACCGCGTTTGAACGATGTGGTGCTGGAGCCGGATCAGGCGCGCGAATACCACGCGTACCTGATTTCACAGATCGTACTGATGCTCTGCACGGGTCTGGTTCACGGTGACTTGTCTGAGTTCAACGTGTTGCTGACGCCAACCGGCCCGGTGATTATCGACTTGCCTCAGGCGGTGGATGCGGCGGGTAACAACCACGCGTTCAACATGCTGGAGCGTGACGTGGGCAACATGGCTTTGTACTTCGGACGCTTTGCGCCGGAGTTGAAGAAAACCCGCTACGCCAAGGAAATGTGGGCGCTTTACGAAGCGGGCACCCTGCAGCCGACCAGCGTGTTGACTGGCGAGTTTGATGAGCCTGAAGAGTTGGCAGATGTCGGCGGTGTGATCCGCGAGATCGAAGCGGCCCGTCTGGACGAAGAACGTCGTCAAGCGGTGCGAGCCGCAGATGATGCGCCACCGAGCAAGGCCGAAGAGCCGCCTCCGCCGTGGATGCAGTGATTCGATGAATAAAAAATCCGGCTTCGGCCGGATTTTTTATGCCCACCATTTTTAAAACCGGTTGAGCGGGATTTTCAGGCTGCGCAGGCCGCTTTCATCGGCGGGCGGCAGGTTGCCGGCGCGGATGTTGACCTGGATGGCCGGGATCAACAGGGCCGGTACGCCCAAGGTGGCGTCGCGGGTGGTGCGCATGTCGACAAAGTCGGCCAGCGGCACGCTGTCGTTCACGTGAATATTGCGCGCCCGCTGCTCGCCCACCGTGGTCGACCACGAGGCTTCGCGCCCGGCGGGCGGGTAGTCGTGGCACATCAACAGTCGGGTATCGGCCGGCAAACTCAGCAGGCGCTTGATGGAGTGATACAACTGCTGCGCATCGCCCCCCGGAAAGTCGCAACGCGCGGTGCCGACATCTGGCATGAACAAGGTGTCACCGACAAAGATGCTGTGGTCTTCAAGCTGGTAGGCCATGTCGGCTGGCGTGTGTCCCGGCACATGGAGCGCGCGCACGTGCAGGCGGCCAATGTGGAACACCTCGTCCGGCTCGAATAAATGGTCGAATTGCGAGCCGTCGAGTCTGAACTCAGGCTCCAGGTTGTAGATATCGCGAAACACGCCCTGGACTTGGGTAATCGCCGAACCAATGCCGATGTGCCCGCCGAGCTTTTGCTTGAGGTAGGCGCTGGCTGACAAATGATCCGCGTGGGCGTGGGTCTCCAGCAACCACTGCACCTTGAGGCCGTGGGCTTCTACAAACCGGATGATGCTGTCGGCGCTGTCGGTACTGATGCGCCCGGCGGCAGCGTTGTAGTCGAGCACCGGGTCGATGATGGCGCACTCGCTACCGTCTGCTTCGTACACCACGTAGCTCACGGTTGAGGTGTTGGGGTCGTAGAAACCTTGAATGTCGGCGTGCATGAAGGGCCTCACGTGAATCAAAAGATATTTCAATATATTGAAACATATATTATCGAGACGTAGACTGTCGACCATTACGTCACGGAGCTCTCCATGTCTGCCCAACTCACCAGTGAAGAGATCGGCCTTCTGCGCGATTCTGCGTCCAAAGCCTGCACCCTTCTTAAAGCCCTTGCCAATGAAGACCGGCTGCTGTTGCTGTGCCAGCTGACGCAAGGCGAACGCAATGTCGGTGAGCTTGAAGACCTGACCGGGATCCGCCAGCCTACCCTGTCGCAACAGCTCGGCGTGTTGCGCGATGAAGGCATGGTCAACACCCGGCGCATGGGGAAATATATTTACTATTCCCTCGCCAGTTTCGAAGTGGTGTCTGTGATGCAAACGTTGTCGGGTCTGTATTGCGGTCAAGCGCTGAAGAAGTGATGCGGGCCATTGCCTGCGACGTTCACCGCCCCCTTATTCCATTCATTTTTGTTGTGCCTGGAGTGCCCAATGGAGCAAATCATCAAGCGAATCGACGCCACGTTCTCGGTGTCTGGCCAGCTCGCGCCGTCTGACCTCCAAGCCTTACCCGCACTGGGTTTTCGCAGTGTGGTGTGCAACCGCCCCGATCATGAAGGCGGTGCCGAACAACCCGAGCATGGCGTTATGCAGCAGGCCGCCGAGGCGCTGGGGCTGAGTTTTGCTTATTTGCCGGTGCAGACCACCGGAGCAACCGCGGAACAGGCGCAACAACTGCGCGAGTTGCTGGCGGAGTTGCCCAAGCCGGTCTTGGCGTTTTGCCGCACGGGCAATCGGTCTTCAAAACTCTATGAAGCCGCGACCCAAGGCGCCCGTGAAGTGCGCCAGTTTGATGTGGTTGTGGTGGGCGGCGGCTCGGCCGGGCTGTCGGTGACAGCAAGTCTGTTGAAGCGTGATGCGTCTTTGCGCATCGCCGTGATCGAACCCAATACCGAGCACTACTATCAGCCCGCATGGACTCTGGTGGGCGGCGGTGCCTACGACGTGCGAGATACGGTGCGGCCCACCGGCGAGGTGATGCCCAAAGGGGCGGAGTGGGTGCAGGCGTCGCTGTGTGCGTTTGCACCGCAGCGCAAGGTGGTGCTGCTCAGTGACGGCACAGAGTTGGGTTATCAGCAGTTGATTGTGTGCCCTGGCTTACAACTGGCCTGGGAGAAAATCGAAGGTCTGGAAGAAACCCTCGGCAAACATGGCGTAACGTCCAATTACCGGCATGATCTGGCGCCCTACACCTGGGAGCTGGTGCGCTCGCTGCGCGGTGGCAAGGCGCTGTTCACGCAACCGGGGATGCCGATCAAATGTGCCGGTGCGCCGCAAAAAGCGATGTATCTGTCGTGTGATTACTGGCGCAAGCAGGGCGTGCTGGCGTCGGTTTCGGTGGAGTTCAACCTGGCGGGTGCGGCGTTGTTTGGTGTCCCGACTTTTGTCCCGCCGTTGATGAAATACGTGGAAGCCTACAAGGCGCAATTGGCGTTCCAGTCCAATCTGGTCAAGGTCGACGGCCCGAACAAGACCGCCTGGTTTGATGTGACCGATGCCGACGGACAAGTCACACGGGTCGAGAAACGCTTCGACATGCTGCATGTCGTGCCGCCGCAACAAGCGCCGGACGTGATCCGTCGCAGCGAGCTGGCCGACAAAGCGGGCTGGTTTGAAACCGACCCGGCCACCTTGCAGCATCCGCGTTACCCCGAGATTTTTGCGGCGGGCGATGTGTGCGGCACCAGCAATGCCAAAACGGCGGCGGCAGCGCGCAAGCAAGTCGTGGTGGTGGCGGACAACCTGATTGCCTTGCGCCAGGGCCGTGCATTGCCCAAGCGTTATGACGGTTATGGCTCGTGCCCGCTGACGGTCGAAAAAGGCAAAGTGATTCTGGCCGAGTTCGGTTATGGCGGAAAACTCCTGCCAACCTTTCCGATGGATCCTACCGTGCCAAGACAGTCTGCCTGGTTCCTGAAGGCAACATTACTGCCCTGGTTCTACTGGCAAGGGATGCTCAAAGGGCGTGAATGGTTTACTGACTGCAAGCCGGACTGAGTTCAACCATGCTGATTATGATCTTGGGCGCGCTGGTGGGCTTGCTGTTGGGGCTGACTGGCGCGGGCGGCGGTATTTTGGCCATTCCGGCGTTGACCCTGGGCGTGGGCTGGACGCTGGTTGAGGCCACGCCCGTTGCGTTATTGGCGGTGGGTGTGGCGGCGTCGGTGGGCGCCATAGACGGGTTGCGCAAAGGCTTGGTGCGCTACAAGGCGGCCGCGCTGATGGCCAGCGCCGGCTGGCTGGCGTCACCGCTGGGGCTGCACTTGGCCAAGTTGCTGCCCGGTGCGGCACTGATGGCCTTGTTTGGTGGCGTGATGGTGTTTGTCTCGGCACGCATGTTTTTGAAAGCCCGGGCGGGCTGCCCGTCTGATGAAGACATGGAGCATAAAAACTGCCAGCTCAACCCGTCTACCGGGCACTTGAAGTGGGACCTGCGCTGTGCCACCACGTTGGCGTCGATCGGGGCCTCGGCGGGGTTGTTGACCGGGTTGCTGGGGGTGGGCGGTGGTTTTTTGATCGTCCCGGCGTTTCGCAAGTTCAGTGATGTGCCAATGCACGGGATTGTCGCCACGTCGCTGATGGTGGTGGCGCTGGTGTCTTTGGGCACCTTGGGGCATCTGGTGTATCAGGGCTTTAGCCTGTCGGAACAGGGCGTGCTGTTTATCAGCGCGACGCTGGCGGGAATGATCATCGGCCGCGTGCTGGCGCCGAAAATCTCGGGCCAGCGGATGCAACAGGGGTTTGCGGTGCTGTGTGCGGTGGTCAGCGTGTTGATGATCGGCAAAGTGTTGATGATGGTGCTGTGAGCCTTCGATCCCTCCCTTTTGTAGCCGCTGACGAGGCACGAAGGCTGCGATCGGCGGCGAAGCCGTCGTAAAAATGCGAGCGCTGCGCACTCGATCGCAGCCTTCGTTCCTCGGCAGCGGCTACAGGGTTACAGGGTTAAAGGGTTATGGGGTGCAGCACGCCCCCGACTCCAGGTCTTTGAGGATCGGGCAGTCGGGGCGGTGGTCGCCCTGGCAGCTTTCGACCAGCACCTGCAGGGTGTCACGCAGGCTGCTCAGTTCAACAATCTTTTGATTCAACGCCTCGATGTGTTGGCGCGCCAGGGCTTTTACGTCGCCGCTGGCGCGTTGGCGGTCTTGCCATAAGGTCAGCAGTTTGCCGACCTCTTCCAGTGAAAACCCCAGGTCCCGCGAGCGCTTGATAAACGCTAGTGTGTGCAGGTCGTCGTCGCTGTACAGGCGATAACCGCTGTCGCTGCGGTGGGCGGGTTTGAGCAAGCCAATGGACTCGTAGTAACGAATCATTTTGGCGCTCAGGCCGCTGTGCTTGGCGGCCTGGCCGATATTCATGACAGTTGCCTCCTCACTCTAGATCGTCGGGCTTCCAGAACTTCAGTAACAGTGCGTTGCTGACCACGCTGACGCTGGAGAATGCCATGGCCGCGCCCGCCAGTACCGGGTTGAGGAAGCCAAAGGCGGCCAGCGGAATGCCGATCACGTTGTAGACAAACGCCCAGAACAAGTTCTGGCGGATTTTTGCATAGGTTTTACGGCTGATGTCCAGGGCGGCGGGCACCAGTCGCGGGTCGCCGCGCATCAGGGTAATGCCCGCAGCCTGCATGGCCACGTCGGTACCGCCGCCCATGGCGATACCAATATCGGCTGCGGCCAGTGCCGGGGCGTCGTTGATGCCGTCGCCGACCATCGCCACCACGCCGTTTTTTTTCAGTTCGGCCACCGTGGCTGCCTTGTCGGCGGGCAAGACTTCGGCGTGCACGTCGGTAATGCCCAACGCTTGGGCGACCACACGGGCGCTGCCGCGGTTGTCGCCGGTCAGCAAGTGGCTGCTGATGTGACGTGCGCTGAGTTGCTGGATCGCGGACTGCGCGCCGGTTTTAAGGGTGTCACCAAAGGCAAACAGGCCGAGCACGCGGGACTCCGGGCTTTGTTCGATGAGCCACGACAGGGTGCGGCCTTCGTTCTCCCAAGCGGTTGCGGAGTCTGCCAGCGAACCTGGAGTGAGACCGGTTTCGTCAAGTAGGCGGCGATTGCCCAAGGCCAGGCGGCGGCCTTCGAGTGTGCCGGCGATGCCGCGCCCGGTCAGGGACTGGCTGTCTGCTACATCCGGCACGTTTAACTGCCGTGCGGCGCAGGCATCCAGTACGGCCTTGGCCAAGGGGTGTTCGCTGCCGCGTTGCAGGGCGCCTGCGGCTTGCAACAAGTGGGCTTCGTCACCGTCCAGTGCCGCCAGGTGGGCGATTTGCGGGGTACCGGAGGTGAGGGTGCCGGTTTTGTCGAAGACCACGGCGCTGACTTCGTGTGCACGCTCTAGCGCTTCGGCGTCTTTGATCAAGATCCCGAAGCGGGCGGCCACACCGGTCCCGGCCATGATCGCCGTGGGTGTCGCCAGCCCCAGCGCACACGGGCAAGCGATAACCAGCACAGCCACGGCGTTGATCAGGGCCGTTTCAATGGGTGCGCCGTAGAGCCACCAGCCGAGCAGAGTGGCGAGGGCGATCAAGAGCACCACGGGTACGAACACCTGGCTGACTTTATCCACCAGTTTCTGGATCGGCGCTTTACCGGCCTGCGCGTCTTCGACCAAGCGAATGATGCGTGCGAGGACGGTTTCGGTGCCCAAGGCCAAGGTTTTGATCACCAGGCGGCCTTCGCCATTGATCGCGCCGCCGGTGACTTTATCCCCAGGCTGTTTCGGCACGGGCAGGCTTTCGCCGCTGATCAAGGCTTCGTCGGCGTGGCTTTGGCCTTCGACCACTTCGCCATCCACCGGAAAACGCTCACCGGGTTTGACCAGCACCAGGTCATTGAGGCGCAGGTCGCTGATGGCGACGTCTTGTTCCTGACCATCGATCACGCGCAAGGCGCGCTCCGGGCGCAGGGCTTCAAGGGCACGAATGGCGCTGGCGGTCTGGCGTTTGGCGCGGCTTTCGAGGTATTTGCCCAGCAGTACCAGCGCGATGACCACGGCCGAGGCTTCGAAGTACAGATGCGGTGTGGTGCCGGGCGCGGCGATGGCCCATTCGTACAGGCTCAGGCCGTAGCCCGCGCTGGTGCTGAGGGCGACCAGCAGGTCCATGTTGCCTGCGCCTGCTTTGACGGCTTTCCAGGCGGCACGATAAAAGCGTGCGCCCAACACAAATTGCACCGGGGTGGCGAGTACGAACTGTGCCCACGCGGGCAGCATCCAGTGAATCCCCAATGGCATCAGCAGCATCGGCAGAACCAGCGGTAACGCCAGGACAATTGCCAGCACCAACGCCCAGCGTTCGCGCTGCAAGCGCTTTTGCTGATCGTCCTGCACGGCCTGCGGGTCGTTTGCCTGGTGCAGGCTGGCTGAATAGCCGGCCTGGTTAACCGCGTCGATCAGTCGGGCCGGGTCGACGTGGCCCAGCAGTTCAACGTGGGCCCGCTCGTTGGCCAGGTTGACGCTGACACGCTCGACCCCGGGGACTTTGCTGAGGGCTTTTTCCACGCGCCCTGAGCAGGACGCGCAGGTCATGCCGCCCACGTCCAGCTCCAGGCTGTGAGTTGGAACGCTGTAACCCGCTTGCTGCACGGCATCAACCAGTGCCGCCAGGCTGTCGGCCGGGGCCTGGATACGCGCCTGCTCAGTGGCCAGGTTGACGCTGACGCTTTCAACCCCCGGCACTTTGGCCAAGGCTTTTTCCACGCGGCCGGCGCAACTGGCACAGGTCATACCGTCAATCGGCAGATCGAATTGGGTGGGCACGAGCAGTCCTCCTCAAGAAGTTATCTGTCCATAGAATCGACCTTGACCCCGTGGCAAGGTCAAGGCCACTGCTGTGGGTTATTTCATGGTGTGTGGTCAGTATTCCAACTTGGCGGGTTTGAGGTACATGCCGTCCTTGCCCAGCGCGATCCGGTATTTGCGTACATCACCGGCTTTAAGCGTGAACTGCTGCGCAGGCGGCACCAGCATGCCGGGCAAGCACCCCGGCGCCTGACCGGGCAGCAGCTTGAGGCGAATGCCAACATTGCCGGCGGGCAAATTGAAAGACAGCGCCTGCTCTTGAAACAATCGCCCGGCCAATTGATCGTCGATGTACACCCCGATTTCGCAGCTGGTGGGGACTTCGAGGCGTTCGCGAGAAATGATCAAAACGCCGTAGTCTTGATCGGCGTTGGCCCACAGCGGCAAGGCGGCCAGGGTTAAAAAACTGACTAGGCTCAAAGCGGACCCGCGCATGGCTCGGTACCCTGTTTTCAAATCAGAAGGCATTCAGCTTGGCCGAGCCAAGGTCAGATTGCCAGTGCACTCATGCAACGAGGGGCTTGACCTTGCCACGATGGCAAGGTGGAAGCTGTGGCCATCTCAACCAAAGGAGGCATGTCATGCAAACGTTTACAGTGGATGGAATGACCTGTGGTGGCTGTGTTCGCGGTGTGACCAACGCGATTCAGCGACTTGATCCGCAGTCTAAAGTCGACGTGGATCTGAAGACCAAAACCGTGAAGGTCGAGAGCAAGCTGGCCGCAAAAGACATCGTCGGCGCGATTGAAGGTGCCGGTTTTGACGTGCCAGCCACGGCTTGACGCAGAAAAGCCTCGCGATCTTTTAAACAATCAAAAGATCGCGAGGCAAGCTCGCTCCTACAGGTGATTTATTAGATAGCTCGCTAACTTAATGTTCATCGTCTGCAACCACAGCTAGACTGTCGTACCGCGCTAACCGCAGTACGATTTGGACAACTGATGAACGTTAGAACTCTCCTGATTCTCGGCGCGCTCAGCGCTTTTGGTCCCTTGGCGATCGATTTCTACTTGCCTGGGTTCCCGGCGATGGCGCTAGCCTTTGCCACCGATGAAACGCACATCCAGTTGACCCTTGCGGTGTATTTCCTGGGCTTGTCCATCGGCCAACTGGCGTACGGCCCGCTGGCTGACCGCTTCGGTCGCCGTGTGCCGCTGCTGGTGGGTGTTGGCCTGTTTACCTTGGGTTCTTTGGCCTGCGCGGTTGCGCCCACACTTGAGTGGCTGATTGGCGCACGGTTTGTTCAGGCGTTAGGCGGGTGTGCCGGGATGGTGCTGTCGCGTGCGATTGTCAGTGACAAGTGCGATGCGGTGGGCTCGGCCAAGGTGTTCTCGCAGCTCATGCTGGTGATGGGCCTGGCACCGATTTTGGCGCCGATGCTCGGCGGCCTGCTGGTTAACGTGTATGGCTGGCAGTCGATCTTTATCGCGCTGACCGGCTTCAGTGCACTGGCCGCCCTGGCGGTGGCATTGGGGTTGCCGGAAAGCTTGCCGGCCAACGTGCCGCGCCAACCATTGTCGGGTGCGCTGCGCCAATACGGGCGTTTGCTCAAGGATCGCGAGTTCCTGGGGTATGCCCTGACGGGGGGGATCGCAATGGCCGGGATGTTTGCCTACATTGCGGGCTCACCTTTCGTCTTTATCAAACTGTATGGCGTGCCTGCCGAAC
Source organism: Pseudomonas sp. PS01297 (assembly GCF_029959305.1). Taxonomy (NCBI): domain Bacteria; kingdom Pseudomonadati; phylum Pseudomonadota; class Gammaproteobacteria; order Pseudomonadales; family Pseudomonadaceae; genus Pseudomonas; species Pseudomonas sp. PS01297. The sequence goes on along the minus strand of NZ_JASCPQ010000091.1, from coordinate 11,292 downwards.
ACTACGGCTGGTTGTTCGGCAGTAACGCGGCGGGCTTTATTTTGGTGGCGCAAGTGAACGCCCGGTTGCTGGCCAAGCGCCAACCGGCCTTTTTGCTGGCGCGTACGGTGTGGGTTTATCTGGCGGCAGGTGTGGCGTTGCTGGGTATTAGCGCACTGCACACCGAGCAATTGTGGCCGTTGTTGATTCCGCTGTTTATCTGCATCGCCAGTCTGGGCTGCATCATCCCCAATGCCTCGGCGTGTGCCATGAACGGGCAGGGCGCACGTGCGGGCAGTGCTTCGGCGATGCTGGGCTTTTTGCAGTTCAGTGTGGCCGCCGGTGCGGCGTCACTCGTGGGTGTTTTGCATGATGGCACGGCAATGCCCATGGCGATGGTGATCACCTTGTGCGGGGTGTTGGCCGTGACGATCGGCATGGCGACCCGCCGTGTGTATCAGGCGCGGATCGCCGCCGAGGAAACAGTCTGAATCACACTGCCATGGGTTCGGGCAATTTGTGCGGGGCCTGCAAGCGCGATTTCAACGTATCCACAAAGGCTTTGGCCTCAGCCTTTGTGCGAAAGTTAACGGCTTGCTGGTCGATTTGAACCTGCCATTGGCAGTCAGGAGATTTTGCTAACGCCTTTATCAGGATTTTCATTGCTGGCCTCCTTTGGTTGGCAAAGGCGGCCAGTGTATGCCTGAAAGCGCCGCAAAATATGACAGGCATCAAGTCTCTGACTGACGGTTAAAAATTGACCGTTTTAGTCCCCTTGCTGTGATCAGAACCCTTCAAGCACGATTTTGCCTTTGGCCTTGCCGCTTTCCAGCAGCGCGTGTGCGCGGCGCAGGTTGGCGGCGTTGATGGTGCCAAAGTGTTCGCCTACGGTGGTGCGCAAAGTGCCCGCGTCGATCAGTTCGGCTACCCGGTTGAGCAGGTCGTGTTGCGCAATCATGTCCGGGGTTTCGAACAGTGAGCGGGTGTACATGAATTCCCAGTGCAGCGACAGGCTCTTGCGTTTGAGCTTGGTGATGTCGAAAGTTTTCGGGTCGTCGATTAAAGCAAACTTGCCTTGTGGGGCGAGGGCTTCGACCAGTTGGTCGAGGTGCTGATCGGTTTGCGTCAGGCTGGCGACATGGGTTACCGCGTCGACGCCCTGAGCTTTGAGTGCTTCGCTCAATGGCTGGGTGTGGTCGATGACCACATCGGCGCCCAGTCCGCGAACCCAGGCTTGGGTCTCGGGGCGTGATGCAGTGCCGATCACCTTGAGGGCGGTCAACTGGCTGGCCAATTGAGTCAGGATCGAGCCGACCCCGCCTGCTGCGCCGACAATCAACAGGCTTTGCTGCTCATCGGTTTTGCCTTCTTTAATAGCCAGGCGTTCGAACAACAATTCCCAGGCGGTAATGGCGGTCAGCGGCAGTGCAGCGGCTTCAGCAAAACCCAGGCTTTTTGGCATGTGCCCGACAATTCGCTCATCGACAACGTGCAGCTCGCTGTTGCCGCCCGCCCGGGCGATAGAACCGGCGTAGAACACGTTGTCACCGACCTTGAACAGGCTGACGTCACTGCCGACCGCCTTGACCACACCGGCCACGTCCCAACCCAGCACTTTGGCGGCACCGCCCTCCGGCTGTGCGTTTTGGCGGACCTTGGTGTCCACCGGGTTGACCGAGATGGCTTTGACTTCAACCAACACGTCGCGCGGGCCGGCTACTGGCTCGGGCAGTTCGATGTCTTGCAGGGCGTTAGGGTCCTGGATCGGCAACGACTGGTAATAGGCGATAGCTTTCATGGGGCATGTCCTGACAGTGAGTACGAAAAGTGAATCGATGATTAACCATTTCACTGAGCGATAAAACCGGCTAAAACGGCAGTCTCTTTCAATGTTTTTTTGATAATGGTGGCGATGAATGCTGCGCTTCGATGACCTGCAACTGTTTGTGCGTGCTGCTGACTTGGGCAGTTTGTCGGCAGCAGCGCGGGTGATGGATTTGTCGCCAGCAGTGGCCAGTGCAGCCCTCAAGCGGATCGAAGCGCAGTTAGGGGTTCGATTGTTGGCACGTTCTACGCGCAGTTTGCGCCTGACAGCCGAGGGGCAAGGCTTTCTCGATTATGCGCGTACGGCTTTGAGCAGCCTGGATGAAGGGCGCCGCCTTTTAGCCCGTGGGCAAGACCAAGTGAGCGGGGTGTTGCAGCTATCCGCGCCGTCAGACTTTGGACGTAACCTGTTGTTGCCCTGGCTGGACGCGTTTCAGCGTGAACACCCGCAGTTGACCGTGCGCTTGTTGCTGGGCGACCGGATTGCCGATCTGTTCCGCCAGCCTGTGGATATCGCCCTGCGTTACGGTGAGCCGGAAGACTCCAGTCTGGTGGCGCTGCCGGTTGCCACCGACAACCGCCGCGTACTGTGCGCATCACCTGAGTATTTGGCGCGGCGAGGCGAGCCGCGTCAGCTTGAACATTTGCTGCAACATAACTGCCTGCTGTACATGCTCGGGACGCGCGTGCATGACCATTGGCAATTTAACGACGGTAAGCGCGAGCTGGGGCTGACGGTGAGCGGTGACCGTTTTAGTGATGATGCCGATGTGGTGCGTTTGTGGGCGATTGCCGGGGCGGGGATTGCGTACAAGTCGTGGCTGGACGTGGCGCAGGATGTGACGGCGGGCAGGCTCAAGGTGTTATTGCCGGAGTTGACGTGCGAGCGTGCGCCATTGAATTTGCTGTGCGGGCATCGCGCCCAATTGAGCAAACCGGTGAAGTTGCTGCGCGACATGCTGATTGAGCGGTGTGCGGGGTTGGCGGGGCAGCGTAGTGCCCTGTAGGGCAAGATCAAAAGATCGCGAGCAAGCTCGCTCCTACAGGGCCGGGGTTGCCGGGTTTTTACGGTTTGATCAGGCGGGCGTCGAGGCTGTTTTGCGCCAGGCGCTTGGCTTGGTCCTGGGTCATGCCCAGGTCGGTGTATAGCGCGTGGAAGTTCTCGGTCACGTAACCGCCGAAGTAGGCGGGGTCGTCGGAGTTGACGGTGACTTTCACGCCGCGCTCGAGCATGTCGAGAATGTTGTGTTGCGACATGTGATCGAACACGCACAGTTTGGTGTTGGACAGCGGGCAGACGGTCAGCGGGATTTGCTCGTCGATGATGCGTTGCATCAAGCGTTCGTCTTCAATCGCGCGCACGCCGTGGTCGATACGCTGGATTTTCAGCAGGTCGAGAGCTTCCCAGATGTACTCCGGCGGGCCTTCTTCGCCGGCGTGGGCCACGGTCAGAAAACCTTCGTGACGGGCACGGTCAAACACGCGCTGGAACTTGCTCGGCGGGTGGCCCATTTCTGAGCTGTCCAGGCCTACGGCGACAAATGCATCGCGAAATGGCAGTGCCTGGTCGAGGGTTTTTTGCGCTTCTTCTTCGCTCAAATGGCGCAGGAAGCTCAGGATCAAGCCACTGGTGATCCCCAGTTGCTGTTCGCCGTCTTTGAGTGCAGCGGCGATGCCATTCAGTACCACTTCAAACGGTACGCCACGGTCGGTGTGGGTTTGCGGGTCGAAGAAGGGTTCGGTGTGAACGACGTTCTGTGCCTTGCAGCGCAACAGGTAAGCCCAGGTCAGGTCGTAGAAATCCTGAGAGGTGCGCAGAACGTCTGCGCCTTTGTAGTAGAGGTCGAGGAACTCTTGCAGGTTGTTGAAGGCATAGGCCTTGCGCAAGGTTTCAACATCGTTCCAGGGGAGGGCGACTTTGTTGCGCTCGGCCAGCGAGAACAGCAACTCGGGCTCTAGAGAACCTTCAAGGTGCAGGTGCAGTTCTGCTTTTGGCAGGGCGTTCAGCCAGTCATACATAGTCGTTTTTCTCATCAGATCAGGTGCAGATGGCGGCATTCTACAGGCGTCGGACGACACAGCTTGTAAAAATGCCCCCGCCATTTGTCGCACCAATTGCGTTTGAGCGGCCGCTCCGACCCTTCTAATGACGTGCCTGTGAACTAAGGTGTAACGAAACGTTAGTGAGTTTTAGCAGTCTGTGACCTCACAACGTGTATTCGACTCTCGGCAAAAGGCCCGCGATGCTGACTTTATTGAAAGATGAAAAACTCCTCCTCCTGGCGGTGGTGATGGTCGGTGTGGCTTTCCCGCTGGAACATTGGTTATTGGGCAGTGGCCAAGCCACGGCGCTGATCGGGGGCTTTGTCCTGATTGCGGCGATTGTCTGCGCTTCGATGCGGGTGGCGCATCACGCTGAGGTCTTGGCTGAAAAGGTCGGCGACCCTTATGGGACGATGATTCTTACTCTGTCTGCGGTGCTGGTAGAAGTGGTCATCCTGGCCATCATGATGAGTAACGAGCCGTCACCGACCTTGGTGCGCGACACGATTTATTCGGCGGTGATGCTCGATATTAACGGCATCCTCGGTTTGGCCGCGCTAATGGGCGGAATCAAACATGGCGAGCAGTCCTACAACGACGATTCGGCCCGCACGTACAGCGTGATGATTCTGACCGCCATGGGTGTGTCGATGGTGGTGCCGGAATTTATCCCCGAGGCCGACTGGAAAATTTACTCCGCTTTCACCATTGGCGCGATGGTGCTGCTGTATGCGGTGTTCTTGCGCATGCAAGTGGGGCCGCACAGTTACTTTTTCAGTTACAGCTACCCGGAGAAAAAAGGCCGCAAGCGCGAGCCAGAAGGGACGCCGACCAATGTAAAGCTGTCGATCGCCATTCTTGGCCTGGGCGTTATTGTGATCGGTGCGCTGGCGGAGGTGATGTCCAAGGCGCTGGACCTTGGCCTTGAAGGGACGGGCGCGCCGCCGGTGATGACGGCAATTGTGGTCGCGGCCATCTCGGCGGCCCCGGAAATTCTGACGGCGCTGCGGGCCGCGTTGGCCAACCGCATGCAATCGGTGGTGAATGTGGCCTTGGGCGCTTCGTTATCCACGGTGATTTTGACGGTGCCGGCCATGGAGGCGATGGCGCTGTATACCGGCCAGCCCTTTCAGATGGCGATGACCCCGGTTCAGACGGTGATGGTGGTGATCACGCTGGTGGTGTGTGCGATCAATTTGAATGACGGTGAGACCAATGCCATTGAGGGCATGACGCATTTCGTGTTGTTTGCCACGTTCATCATGCTGTCGCTGCTGGGGCTTTAAGCGATGGGCAGCCTGTGACGGCTGCCCTTCACACTGCTACCAGGGAATGGTCTGACCCTTGTAGTCGATATAGTGATGACCGCCTTTACCGGCATACGCATAGAGCTGTTCGACGATGCCGCGGATGCTGGTGTCGACATCAATGTCGCCGGTGCCGCCGGTCAGGTCGGTTTTGACGACGCCCGGGTGGATGGAAAGCACGGTTGGCCGCGGCTCCGGGAGTTGCGTCACAAAGGTGTTGGTCAGTGAGTTGAGCGCGGCCTTGCTGGCTTTATAGAGTGCGAGCTGCGGGGCGTTGGGGTTGGTGATGCTGCCCAGCCTTGAACTCATGAATGCCAGCACGCCATTGTCTTTTTTGATACTGCCGACGAAGGCTTGGGCCACATTAATGGGCGCCACGCTGTTGGTCAGGAACAATTGGCCAATGTCAGCGAGGCTGGCGGCCCCGTTGGTTTGATCGTCCGGGCCTTTGATGCCGGCATTAATAAAAACCAGGTCAAACACGTCTGCGCTCAAGCGTTGGTGCAGGGCGTTGATGGCTTGCAGGTTGTCGATGTCGAGTTGCTCGACCTGCACGTTATCCAGTTTTTTTAAGGCCTCTGCGCGCAGAGGGTCACGAACGGTTGCGGTTACCTGCCAGCCGTCATGGGAAAGCGCTGTCACCAGTCCCAGACCCAGCCCACGTGAGGCGCCTACGATTAGTGCTTTTTTTGCTGCCATGAATTCGCCCTCTTTAGCGTTAAGGAAGTCACCGTTAGCTGTTTTTACGCCTTCCCTGTGCAAGTGCCCAGCGCTTGTGTGCGCGCGCTCATCAATTGGTGAGTAGGAGCGATAGGCAGGCAGAGGTCAGGTGGTGGTCTTGAATGACCTGAGTTGATTAAAAAACGTACAAGATTAAGTAAGCGTTATGGGGGCTGAATCGCCGGGGACTTTGCACGGGTTATCCACAGGTTGTTCCACAGTATCTGTGCGCAACTTCAATGCACAGGTATAAGCACTGCATCCCTTTGTTCTAACCGCGATATGCAGCGCTAAAGTATTGTTTTGACAGTGTTTTTATTAAAGCTCGGCTGATTTGGATAAAAAACGTACAAATGGCTGGAAGGCCCGTAATAAAAGGGCTGCAGCTGAGTGTGCTCAGGTTATCCACAGTTGGGTGCACAGTGATTGTGGGCAAGTGTGAGGCGCATCTTATTCCAGGCTTACGCGTCGCTGTTTGTGGTGTCCCGGTGCAACAGGATTCTGCCGCGACTGATGCCGGCCAATTGTTGCTGCAGAGCTGGGATGTGCTCTTCGCCCAGCTCGAGCTGTAAATCAACCCCATTGGCTGTAAAGGTTTCTTGGGTGAGCAGGCCATCCAGTTCGGCCAGACGCAATTTTACCAATGGCAGTTCACTGAAATGACAGGAGCACTGCAGGGGGACGCGGCTGATGAGCGGGAGCTTCTCTGCCGCTTGCAGGCATTTGTTGGCGCCACCGCCATAGGCGCGCGCGAGCCCGCCGGTGCCCAGTTGTATGCCGCCGTACCAGCGGATAACCAGCACCACGACTTGATCGCAGTCTTGCGCCTCAATCGCCGACAGGATCGGCCGCCCTGCGGTGCCACCAGGTTCGCCATCATCGCTGCTGCGGTATTGGGCGCCGAGTTTCCAGGCCCAGCAGTTGTGGGTGGCGTCGAGGTCGCTGTGTTGTTCGATGAAGTCTTGGGCTTGCTGGGCGCTGGTAATCGGGGCGGCCAGTGTAATGAAGCGGCTTTTACGGATTTCTTCGCGGTATTCGCAAAGGCCGGTGAGGGTCGATGGCATGTGGGTTCCGAACATTGGCTGGAGGCTTGAAGCCGCCGTTTACGTTAGCGCGTCGCTTCCAGGCTCTCAAGGAAACTTTCCAGCACCAGATGTGGCCGCCGACCTTTGCGGGTGACCGAGGCGAGGCTTAAGTCATAAAAACGCGTTTTGGCTTTCAAGGCGCGCAGGCGGCCTTGTTGTACCCAGAAGCTGGCGTAGTGATCGGGCAGGTAGCCGATGTAGCGCCCGGTCAAAATCAAGAACGCCATGCCTTCTCGGTCCGATGCGCTGGCGGTGCAGTTGAGTGCCTGGTAGTGTGCCTGGATATCGGCTGGCAGGCGAAAGGTCGGGGCAATGGCGTCCTGATCATTGAGGCGCTGGTCCTCCAGTTGCCGGTCATCGACATAAAACAGCGGGTGGCCGACGGCGCAGTAAAGCAGTGAACGCTCGCTGTACAGCGGCTGATATTCAAGCCCGGAGAGTGCGCTGGCCTGGGGAACGACACCCACATGCAGGCGGCCATCGAGCACGCCTTGTTCCACTTCGTTGGGGGCGATCATACGAATGTGGATTTGTACGTCAGGCCCGCGTTCCTTGAGTTGTGCCAGCGCATGGGTGATACGCATGTGGGGCAGGGTGACCAGGTTGTCGGTGAGGCCAATGGTCAACTCACCGCGCAGGTGTTGGTGCAGGCCGTTGACCTCGGTACGAAAACTTTCCAGTGCGCCCAATAACTGCAGCGCAGACTGATACACCTCGCGGCCTTCTTCTGTCAGGGAAAACCCGGCGCGACCCCGTTGGCACAGACGTAAACCGAGGCGTTGTTCGAGGTCGCTCATCTGTTGACTGATGGCCGAACGGCCAATCCCGAGCACGGTTTCTGCGGCTGAGAACCCACCGCATTCCACGACACTGCGAAAGATACGAAGCAGTCGGATATCAAAGTCGCTGACTTGTGCCAGTGCATCGGGACGACGGGTGCTCATAGTTTAGTCCGGGCCTAACTAAAGGTTAGAAGAGTTGGATTTCATCGACTTTATAGCCGTGGCAATTTAGCTGCAACAACGCTTTCAATCCCACGCCGCTTTCTGCTTTGCGAGGTTTTGCCGATGAACATGCCCGAAAATGCCGAAATCTCAGTGACTAGCCAGCTCAAGCTGGATGCTCATTGGATGCCTTACACCGCTAACCGTAACTTCCATCGCGATCCACGCTTTATCGTTGGCGCGAAGGGTAGTTACCTGACGGACGATAAAGGTCGGCAAATCTACGATTCGCTGTCAGGTCTGTGGACCTGTGGTGCAGGGCATACCCGCACAGAAATCCAGGAAGCCGTGGCCAAGCAGCTGGGCACCCTCGATTATTCGCCTGCGTTTCAGTACGGGCACCCGCTGTCATTCCAGTTGGCCGAGAAAATCACCTCGCTGACCCCAGGTAATCTGAACCACGTGTTTTTCACTGACTCGGGTTCTGAGTGTGCGGATACCGCGGTGAAGATGGTGCGGGCTTACTGGCGTTTGAAAGGCCAGTCGACCAAGACCAAAATGATCGGCCGTGCCCGTGGTTATCACGGGGTGAACATTGCCGGCACGAGCCTGGGCGGTGTGAACGGTAACCGTAAGCTGTTTGGCCAGGCGATGAGTGATGTTGATCACTTGCCGCACACGCTGCTGGCGAGCAACGCGTTCTCACGCGGCATGCCGGAACTGGGTGGTATTGCGCTGGCTGATGAGTTGCTCAAGCTGATCGAGTTGCATGACGCGTCGAATATCGCGGCTGTGTTTGTGGAACCTATGGCAGGTTCTGCCGGTGTGCTGGTGCCGCCTCAGGGTTATCTGAAACGTCTGCGTGAAATCTGCGATCAACACAACATCCTGTTGGTGTTCGATGAGGTGATCACCGGGTTTGGTCGTACAGGCTCGATGTTTGGTGCTGACAGCTTCGGTGTAACTCCAGACTTGATGTGTATCGCCAAGCAAGTGACCAACGGCGCGATCCCAATGGGCGCAGTGATTGCGACTACCGAGATTTATCAGACGTTCATGAATCAACCTACGCCTGAATACGCGGTTGAATTCCCACACGGCTATACCTATTCGGCTCACCCAGTGGCCTGTGCTGCGGGTCTGGCTGCGCTGGATCTGCTGCAAAAGGAAAACCTGGTGCAGAGCGTGGCTGAAGTCGCGCCGCACTTTGAGAATGCGATCCATGGTTTGAAGGGCGTGAAAAACGTCATCGATATTCGTAACTATGGCCTGGCTGGCGCCATTCAAATTGCCCCGCGTGATGGCGATGCGATTGTTCGTCCGTTTGATGCGGCGATGAAGTTGTGGAAGGCGGGTTTCTACGTACGCTTTGGTGGCGACACCCTGCAGTTCGGCCCAACCTTTAATAGCAAGCCGCAAGATCTGGATCGCTTGTTCGATGCGGTCGGTGAAGCGCTGAACCAGATTGACTGATCCTTCTATCTATAGAAGCGTTTTTGGGAATAGAGGCAGGCGCGCAGCGTTCGCGCCTGTGGACAACTTTTTGGAGCACCCATGAGCACCATTCAACATTTCATCAATGGCGAATTTCTGAACGACTCTGGTCGTACCGCTGATGTGTATAACCCGTCGATCGGTAAAGTGATTCATCAAGTACCGCTGGCCAGTCGCGAAACCATTCAAAAAGCTATCGATTCAGCCAAAGCTGCTTTTCCGGCATGGCGCAATACGCCGCCTGCCAAGCGTGCTCAGGTGATGTTCCGCTTCAAGCAATTGCTGGAGCAGAACGAAGCGCGCATCTCTCAGTTGATCAGCGAAGAACACGGCAAGACCCTGGAAGACGCAGCGGGTGAATTGAAGCGCGGGATTGAGAACGTTGAGTTTGCGTGCTCTGCGCCAGAAATCCTGAAGGGTGAATACAGCCGTAACGTAGGACCGAACATTGATGCGTGGTCGGATTTCCAGCCGCTGGGTGTGGTTGCAGGTATTACGCCTTTCAACTTCCCGGCCATGGTTCCGCTGTGGATGTACCCGCTGGCGATTGTGTGCGGTAACTGTTTCATCCTCAAACCGTCGGAACGCGATCCAAGCTCGACGTTGTTTATTGCACAGTTGCTGCATGAAGCCGGTCTGCCCAAGGGCGTGCTGAGCGTGGTGCATGGTGACAAAGGCGCTGTGGATGCGTTGATTGAAGCGCCAGAAGTTAAAGCGCTGAGTTTTGTGGGTTCAACGCCTATTGCTGAATACATTTATGCCGAAGGCACCAAGCGTGGCAAGCGTGTGCAGGCGCTGGGCGGGGCGAAGAACCACGCGGTGCTGATGCCGGATGCGGATCTGGATAACGCTGTGAGTGCGCTGATGGGGGCGGCTTACGGTTCTTGCGGCGAGCGTTGCATGGCCATTTCGGTTGCGGTGTGTGTTGGCGATCAGGTTGCTGACGCGTTGGTGGCCAAACTGGTACCGCAAATCAAGGCACTGAAAATCGGTGCTGGCACCTCGTGCGGTCTGGACATGGGGCCTTTGGTCTCGGGGCAGGCGCGTGACAAGGTCAGCGGCTATGTCGAGGATGGTGTTGCTGCCGGTGCAGAGCTGGTCGTCGATGGTCGCGGTTTGAGCATCAAGGATCATGAAGATGGCTTCTTCTTGGGCGGCTGCCTGTTTGATCGTGTGACGCCGCAGATGCGCATCTATAAAGAAGAGATCTTCGGTCCAGTGCTGTGCATCGTGCGGGTTAATAGCCTGGAAGAGGCGATGCAACTGATCAACGATCACGAATACGGTAACGGCACCTGCATCTTCACCCGTGATGGTGAGGCGGCTCGCCTGTTCTGCGACGAGATCGAAGTGGGGATGGTCGGGGTGAACGTTCCGTTGCCAGTGCCTGTGGCGTACCACAGTTTTGGTGGTTGGAAGCGTTCTCTGTTCGGTGACCTGCATGCCTATGGTCCGGACGGTGTGCGGTTTTATACGCGCCGCAAGGCGATCACTCAGCGTTGGCCGCAACGTGCCAGCCATGAAGCGTCGCAGTTTGCATTCCCGAGTCTGTAATTTGAGTTGCTGCTGTATATAGAAGAAGAGAGGCCGGCCGTTAGGCTGGCCTCTGCTTTTATGGCTTTTGGCGCGTTATGACAGAATTATGAATTTAGGGCTTGACTCAGAATATTAGCGGCCTATAATTCGCACCACTTCCGGCGCAGTCGAAACGGAAAACTCCTTGAATATCAATGAGTTGGATGATTTTGACGATGCCAGCTTCAATTCACCGAAGCAGGAAATGAGGTGTTGACAGCAGCGTGTAACGCTGTAGAATTCGCCTCCCGCTAACGAGAGATCGAAAGCGCAAGTGGTTGATGTTACAAAGGAAACTTTGAAAACATCTTAAAATAACCG
>NZ_JASCPQ010000090.1:0-23054 GCF_029959305.1 Pseudomonas sp. PS01297 | reverse complement strand
AGCTTGCCTCGCGATCTTTTAAAGATCAAAAGATCGCGAGGCAAGCTCGCTCCTACAGTTAGGTGGGGCTGTGATTGTCTGACAGTTGCGAGTGATTACGGGCTTGTATAGGCTGGCGCGCCGCCCGCCTATCGTCCTGGAATGCCTGTAATGCGATCTGCCTTGTCTTCGTTTCTGCCTTTGGCGCTTGTCTGCGCTGCGCCCGCTTATGCTGACCCGCTGGAGTTGGGTGAGGTTCAGGTTCGCAGTGAGGAAAGCAGCGACCTGCAAGCTGCCCAGGAGGCGCTCAAGCAGGTGCCCGGCGCCAGCAATGTGATCGACATGAACGCGGTTGAACAGGGCCGCGTCGCGACCAACAGTGATGTGCTGGCGTATCAACCCGGCGTGTATGCCCAATCAGGCGGCAATGAAGGCACCAAGGTCTCGGTGCGTGGTTCGGGCATCAACCGTGCGCCCGGCGCCCACGGCTCGGGCCTGTATGTGATGTTTGATGGCCTGCCGCTGACCGGCCCCGGCGGTACGCCCTATGAGCTGTTCGAGCCGCTGTGGTTGAGCCGCGCAGAGGTATTGCGCGGAGCCAATGGTTTTGATGTCGGCGCGCTGGCCCTTGGCGGCTCGATCAATTACGTCACCCACACCGGCTATGACGCCGCGCCCCTGCAAGTACGCTACGAAACGGGCAGTTACGGCTACCAGAAACGCCAGATCAGTTCCGGGCAAGTATTGGGCGATCTGGACTACTACGTATCGCTCAACGACGCTGAGACCAACGGCTATCAAGACCACACGTCAGGCAACAGCAAAGGCTTCGCTGCCACGGTCGGTTACCGTTTCAGCCCGCAACTGGAAACACGCTTCTACCTGCGTTACCGCGAAACCGATAACGAACTTGCAGGCCGGGTCACCAAAGAACAAATCAAGCATCACCCACGCGCTGCCAATCCGGCGTATGTGAGCGGCGACTACACGCGCCCACAACCCGGCAGCACGTGGCTGGGCAACAAAACCACGATGTACCTGGACGACGATTCACAGTTGGAAGTCGGGCTGGTGTACCACGATTACCCCATGGACCTTCGTGAGGGACCTAACCGGCTGAAGGTTGCCTACACCGATGTCAGCGGCACCTTGAACTACAAGCGCCGCGACACCTTGTTTGGCCTTGAAAGCAAAACCACGGTGGGTCTGCGCAGCAGCAAGCATTTGCCCAACAGCGGCGCATCGGAATACGTGCGCATCCCGCGCGGCAATACCGCCAGCTATGCGCCGGGCACCAAAATGCGCGATTTCAGTTATCAGGGTTCGGACAGCGTGCTGCACGCCAGCAATGACCTGGAGCTGATGCCCGACCTGTGGCTGACCACGGGCATGGCGCTGATCTATACCCGCCGAGAAAGCGAGGTGAGCTACCCCGACAGCGGCGGCAAAGTCAGCCGCCATGATTGGGATTACGCGCCGCGCCTGGGCTTGCGCTATGAGTTCAACCCGCACTTGCAGGTGTACGGCAACCTCAGTCGCTCGGTTGAGCCGCCGCACCCGTGGTCGATGATCTGGAGTTCGCCGTACGTATTCACGGTGGGCAGCGGCCCGGCTACCGGGCGCCAAAGCACCCCGATTGCCATGCAGAACCAGACCGCGACCACCCTTGAGCTGGGCACGCGGGGCGACTCGGGGATCGGCCAATGGGATCTGGCCTGGTACTACTCGGCCGTGCGCCATGAACTGCTGACGGTTGAGCTGCAAGCCGCCACGGCGGACCTGGCACCGATTGTCGGCGAGTCCAACGCCAGCCCGACCGTGCACCAAGGGATTGAAGCCGGGCTCAATAGCCGTTTGTGGGAGCGCGATGGCGTGGGCAGCGTGTCGTTGCGTCAAGCCTACACCTTCAGCGACTTCCATTACCGCGATGACTCGCACTTTGGTGACAACCGTTTACCGGGTATCCCACAGCACTACTACCAGGCTGAAGTGCGTTATGACCACCCGCAAGGCTTCTACGCGGGGGTCAACACCCAAGTGGCCTCACGCATGGCGGTGGACTATGCCAACACCTACTACGCGTCGTCTTACACGCTGTGGGGCGCGACGCTGGGCTACGCCTCCCCCAAGCGCGACTGGCAGACCTGGATCGACCTGCGCAACCTCACCGGCGAGCGCTACGCCGCCACGGTGACGCCGGGCTACGACGACAAAGGCCAGGACGCCGCCCGCTCCACCCCCGGCGAGGGCCGGGGCGCCTACGTCGGGGTTTCGTACAGCTTTCGTTAGTCTGCGGGCCCGCCGTCCGGGCCCAATCCCTTCGTAAACTTATTTAGGTGCTGCGGCTTTGACAATCGCGGCCGTGAGTACATCCTCTGTCACCAACCCCGGTAACACCGAGATGGTTGATTTGGATGCGCCGGTGGTCGGCATCACCATAAACATAGGTGTTCCTTGTACCCCCAACTCCTGGGCTAAATCCTGAGTACTCTTTATTGCAGCCGCCATGTCTTTAACTATCTGTGGGGCCGGGACTGCAATACCGTTGTTTTGCATCACGTGTTTAATATCGTCTTCGGTTAACTTGCCTTCATTGTGGCCGGTGGCATAAATACCATCGTGGTATTTCAGGTAGGCCTCGCTTCCCTGAGTTTTCCAAATAGCCAAGCCCATTTCAGCCGCCTGAGCAGACGCTGGCCAGTTGGCGCCAAAAATAGGGAACTCTTTGAAGACATAACGCACCTGCGGCTGTTTCTTCATGACAGCATCCAGCACCGGAAAAGATTTCGCACAGTAGATGCACTGATAATCAAAGAACTCGACGACTGACACGCTGCCATCCGGTTTTCCCACCACAGGCGTCGAAGGGTCGTGAAGCAAACTCGACAAATTCTTCAAAATGCCTGCCGCTCTTTTTTCCTGCAAGGCGTCGTCTTGTTGTTTTTTTAAGTTCTGGGCGGCATCCATTAAAAATTCCGGATGGTCCACCAGGTACTGCGCCGCCACCTTACCAATGTCTTCACGTTGTTCTGCCGTGAATGAACTCTCATCTTTGGCGATCACAGCCCCACTGCACAATAACGACCCCAGGAGTAATGCAAATGACCAAGAACTGTGCTTATTCATTGTGTTTTCCTTTTCTGGCGAGTTGAACTATCGGGATTAAGGTGTACGGGTTATGACTTGGTAATCACCGCCCAGGGCGGCATACAGTTGTGCTGCATTTTGTTTTCTGGCCAACGTGTTCTGCAGTAATGACAGTTCGGCCTGACGCCGTGTTGCCTGCGCATCCAGCCACGGTTGAATATCGGTTTCGCCCACTTGCCATCTAACCTGTGACAAACGCTCGGCTTCTCGCGAGAGCACGACGTATTGGCGCAAGTACTGTTCCTGAATAATCAGTTGCTGACGTGCTGACAGAGCATCTTCGGTGTTCTTTAAGGCGGTATATAAGGTTTTCTTGAAACTGATGACCGCTGAGTCATAGGCCAGACGTGAACTTTGCACGCTCAACCGGAACGTATTGAATTGGATAAAAGGCAAGGTCACAGCAGCTGACACAGCCGCCACCGGATTGATCAGGTACTGGGTCAAAGTCGGACTGGAGGTGCCCAGACTGCCGGTCAAAGCCAATGTCGGGTAAAAACTGAGCTTGGTGGCCTGCACACTGGCCAGGTAACTGCGTACCCGCAGCTCTGCGGCATGCACATCCGGGCGCCGCGCCAGCAACTCTGCGGGAATTCCCGCCTGCGGTACCGGAAGCGGTGTGCTCAACAAATCTTCGAGTTCTGGAAACGCTTCCTCAGGGGTCGCCCCCATGATCAGGGCAAAAGCGCTCCGGGCCTCAATCAGGGTCTGCCTGCTTTGGGCCACCGAGACTTGCTGTGACACAAGTGCCTGCTGCGCGAACACCATGTCGGTGCGACTGGTTGCGCCCGTCTCGTAGCGCACCGAGGCTAATTTGAGGGTGGTACGGGCTTCATTCAGGTCGGTTAAAGCGTTGCTCATGACCCGGTTCAAAAAACCTAATTGCCACCATAGTTGTGCGACTGACACCTGCAGGGTAATGCGTGCCGCGTTCCAGTCGGCTTCGCTGGCCTGCGCATTGATATCGGCAGCCTCCTGTTGCGCCGCCTGGTTACCCCATAGATCCACCTGATAATTGACCCCAAGGCCCAGCCCGGCAGAACTGGACGTGGTCGGCGGGTACCCCCCTTGTGCCGTCAAGTTGCGCGACTGTCCGGCAGTGGCCCCAAGCGACACCCCTGGCCAGGCGTTGGTAGCAACCAGTGCGGCCTGCACCCTGGCCAATTTAACTTGCAGGCTGGCCAGCTTGATGTCGTCGTTGTCGCGCATGGCTTGCAGCAAAATGCCAGGTAATTGCGGATCGCCCAAAGACTGCCAGAAGCCGGTACGGCCTTGGCTTGCCACCTCAAGCGCTTCAGCATATTGCCAGCGTGGCGGTACAGCGGGCGGCTCGGCTTCAGGGATGTGCAACCAAGAGCATCCTGACAGCACCAGCGCCGCCAACCCACCCCATAACTTCAACGAATGGGCCGTTGCCCCGCGTATCAGGGCACAAGCACGAGGCACTACGGGTCGGCTACTCACGGGTGAGTGCCTGCGCCGGGTCAAGCCGGGCCGCATTGCGAGCCGGGAGCCAGCCTGACAGCAAGCCCACAATCACGGCGCAACTGACGGCGATAAGTAACGTCTGCATCGAAAAAATCATGCGCCATTGCCGGGTAAACAAAGACAGCCCCCAACCCAGCGCGAACGACAACACGATCCCGACCAGCGATCCCACCAGGCAGACAATGATTGCCTCCGTCAGAAACTGCCGCCGAATATCCCGCTGCCGGGCCCCCACCGCCATGCGGATGCCCGTCTCTTTGGTGCGCTCCACCACACACACCAGCATGATGTTCATCACCCCGATGCCGCCCACCACCAACGAGACCAAGGCAATCAGCGACAAAAAGAGGGTCAGGGCAAAACTGGTTTTACTTAGCGACTGCGCAAACGCATCGGAGTTACGGACGTAGAAGTCCTGTCGCCCGTGCAAGCGTGTGAGTACGTGCTGGATCGCCTTTTCGACGCTCGCAGTCGATGCCTGGTCATCAAGATGCACGGCGATGGTGTTGAACCAGCTCTGCCCGAGCAGCCGATAACCTGCGGTGGTCCACGGCATCCACAAGCTCAGCACATTGTCGGAAAATAGCGATTGGCTACGGACCACGCCCACGACCACACACGGCAACATGCCAACGATAATCACCTGCCCCACTGGCGATACGGTGGGGGCGAACAGCTTTTTTCGCAGGTTGTCATCAATCACCACCACTTGCGACTGACGCTCGATGTCCTGGGGCAATAACCCGCGGCCACTGACCAGTGCCAGATTATTGAGCCTCAAGGCGCTGTCGCTGACGCCGTTGACCGCGGCATTGGTATCGACCCGCTGCCAGCGGATGCGCAACGATGTGGTGATAGCAGGCGACACCTGTTTCACCCCCGGCAGGGTGGCCAGTGCCGCCAGGTCACGGCGGACCAATGAGCGTATTCCGGCGGCGCGGTCATCCCCGATCTCACGCCCCGGGTACACGGTCATGACATTGCTGCCCAGCGTATTGAGATTGCTCAGCACGTATTGCCTGGCCCCCTCGCCCGCAGCATTGAGCGACACCACTGAAGCGATGCCAATCACAATGCCGAGCAAAGTAAGGCAGGTGCGCAACCGATGCGCGCTCAGTGAGTGCCAGGCGCTCCACACGGCATCCTGCCAGCTGGACAGCCAGGCATACTGCGCGGGCTTGAGCCGGGGCGGCATATCGGGCACAGCGGCCGACACGGGGTGCACCGCCTCATTGCGGGTGTCGGCAATGATCGCACCGTCCTCCAGCTGGATAATGCGCCCGGCATAGCGGGCAATCCGCGGGTCATGGGTAATCAGGATGACCGTGTGCCCCTGACGGTGTAAGGCCTGGAGATGAAGCAGTACGTCCTGACCATTCTGGCTATCGAGTGCGCCCGTGGGCTCATCCGCCAAAATAATATCCCCGCCATTCATCAGCGCCCGGCCAATGCTGACCCGCTGCTGTTGCCCGCCTGACAACTGAGTGACGTTTTGCCCAGCGAAGCGGGACAACCCCAGCAGTTGCAGAAAATGCAGTGCTCGCGCGTGGCAATCAGACCGCCCGATATGGGCATAAATGGCCGGGACGGCGATATTTTCCAAAACCGTCAGCGAAGGGATCAGGTGATAGCGCTGAAAGATAAACCCCAACCGCTCCCGGCGCAGTTGAGCCCTGGCATCGCTGTTGAGTTGCGCAACGTCCTGTCCGTCAATGCAATAGCGCCCGGAACTGGGTTGATCAAGGCAACCCAATATATTCATCAGGGTCGATTTGCCCGACCCTGATGGCCCCATAATCGCCACCATCTCACCCGCATAGAGCGTCAGGTTAATGTCCTTCAGCACCGCAACCGAGTCCGTGCCTGCCTGAAAATAGCGGCATACATTGGCCAGACGGAGCAACGGTTGGCGTTCCATTACGGCGTCCTTGGCCAATCATCGCCAGGCAAGACGACCTGCTCGCCCTCTGTTAACCCGTCCAGCACCTGAATGCTGAACGCATTATCGATGCCCGTTTTCACCTCGCGCAGCTCTGTTTTTCCTTGGGGGGTGAGTACCTTGACTTGATAACGGCCATCCGGCCCGGCACGGCCCAAAGCGGTCAGCGGAATCACCAAGGCATCGTCAGCCTGTGCAATCTGCACTGAAACCTGCGCGGTCATGTCGGGGTGCAACGCCGCGATGGGGTTGGCCACATCGAACAGAGCGTTGAAAAACAGCGCGTTATTGATTTTTTCCGGGGCGGGCTCGATTGTTTTCAGAACACTGCAATAGCGTGTGTGCGTGCCACTTAGCGTGGTGAAACACGCCGGCAACCCCACCCGCATGCGATCAATATCGGCTTCGGGTATTTGCGCGCGTACGGTCATGGTGCTCAAGTCGGCGATTTGCAAAATCACAGGCACTTCATAAGACGCCGCCACGGTTTGCCCTTCTTGAGTGGACACCGACACCACCGTGCCGCTGACAGGGGCCAAAATCCGCGTATAGCCCAGATTGGCCTGGGCCGTGCTGACCTGAATATGCTGTTGATGAATTTGCGCATCGACCACCGCCAATTGCGCTTGTTGCGCTTGCAGATCCGCTTCGGCCGACTCCACAGACTGCGGTGCTACCGCGTTTTCTTGGGCCATGGCCTGATTGCGGCGCAGCGCCAGCCGTGCCCGCTTGACCTGTGCGGCGGCCGAAAGCTTTTGCGCGGCCAGGCTGCCTAACGCCACTTGTGCATCCAGCAGGGCATTTTTGGACAAGGTCGAATCGATTTCAGCGACTAACTGACCTTGTTCCACGTGATCACCGGGATGCACCAACAGCCTTTTGAGTTGACCGGACGCTTGCGAGCCGACATCCACTTTGCGAATAGGTTGAAGTACACCAATGGCCAATACCGACTCTTCGACGGTTTGACGTATGACTGTGGCGGTTAAAAGAGGGTGGTCTGGCGTGGACGTTGCACTGCAGTACCAAACAATGACGCCCGCCAGACCCATTATGACTCCCCCGGTTAGTGCTATTTTTTTTAAGCGACAGGTATTGGATAGCATCCGGGGTTATTCCTGTGCAACCATTGAAAAATACAGCTAGACAACTGTTCAGCATACTTAGAAAATTCCTGCTCACTCACCAACGAAGTGCATAACCCAGAATAAACGACATATAAAATACGCCTCCGTAATCCTCGAAGGAGGTGTATTTCTTATATTTCCAGTGGGGTACAGCCAATAGCAATCAACCCGGTTTGAGCCATTGCGCTGTCGCAGCACAAAGGCGCTGTGCATGAAGTCGCAGTAGAACAGTTCACTCCTATCGCAGTACCAAGTCTCACACCAAGAGAAGCTAAAAAGGCATCCAATATCGGATTATTGGGTATAGGAGTGACCGCCGTTGCCGAGCAACAATACATAGCACCCGTCCCACATGTATTATCAACAGCAAAACCAACCGTACTCGTCAGCGCCAACACGACACCAAGCACACAACCACGAACCTTCGTTGTTAAATTGCGCATCACACACCTCCAAAGAAACAAAAAAAGCGTGCTTATAACTCATTGTTCAGCGCACGCTCAGTGCAGTTTTTCAATCATGTTCAGTACGACTTTATGCAGAACACCCTCCTTAGAAGCCAAAACTCCTATCCAAATGAATTGAATAACTCAGAAACACCCACCTATTAACATCACTAAACACTCCAATTAATTGCCATAAAAACCCAAGCACACTTACCCACTCATCAAGAGCAAGCGCACTGGCGCCCCCCCTTTCAAGCATTAAAAAACGATAGATAAACAACAGCATTAAAACAACTATAGCCACAACCTGACATTGTCAAACTTGATCATGTATAAAATTTAATCTTTTTAAACACCACTTATCGGATACACCCCATTACACACCTATATGTAACGTCACCTTTACAACGCACTCATTCAATTAGCGATTACAAACCCTGGACTTCACACACTTTTATCTAAGACGCGCAGATCATCTGGCAACCACATAGCATCGACACCCAAAAAGCGCTGGGTGTCGATGTCAGGTTTTTAAAAGTTCATGCAGCCTTAAGGGGTATGCGCCAGCCACCACACGTTGCGCCGGATGCAGCGCTGGCACTGGCTACGAATAAAGCCAAGGCAGGATGCCCTACAGCTTTCGCTAGTCGAGCGTGATTTTGTCAGCGGGCAAGCGGACCTTGCGCCGGGTGCCGCTGAACAACCCCCAGCTCGACAGGAACAGGGCGGCGATCAATGGTCCGATGACAAAGCCATTGAGGCCGAAAATCGCCATGCCGCCCAAGGTCGAAATCAGGATCAGGAAGTCCGGCATTTTCGTGTCTTTGCCCACCAGGATCGGGCGCAATACGTTGTCGACCATGCCGATCACGAAGACGCCGAACAGCGCCAGCACCACGCCTTGCCAGATCATCCCGGTGGTCAGGAAGTAAATCGCCACTGGCGCCCAGACAATGCCCGCCCCGACGGCAGGCAACAAGGACAGGAACATCATCAGCACCGCCCAAAACAGCGAACTCTGAATGCCCAGGATCCAGAAGATCACCCCGCCCAGCGCGCCCTGCACTACAGCCACCGCCAAATTGCCTTTGACTGAAGCCCTGACCACGCGACGCAATTTGATTTGCAACAGGCGCTTGTGCTGTTCAGCCATGGGCACCGCGTTGCGGATCAAACGCACCATGGCCTGGCCGTCACGAATAAAGAAATACAACAGGTAGAGCATGATGAAAAAGCTCACCACCAGCTCAAAGGTGCTCTGACCAAAGTTGAACACCTGGGTGGCAAAGAACTGACTGCCTTCAAGCGCGCCCTTGGAAATCTTGTCGCTGACGCCTTCAATGCTTCTCAAGCCCAGCCGGTCGAGCCATTCAATGACCTGATGGGGCAAGCTGCTTTGCAGTTGGGCGATGTAGCCGGCAACGTTGATCTTGCCGCTTTGCACATCGCTATAAAGGGTGGCCACTTCTTGCACCAGCAGGATCGTGGTGAAAATCACCGGCAGAATCGCGATCAGGGTGCAGGCTGTGAGCGTGGTAAAGGTGGCCAGGTTACGCCGACCTTTGAACTTGAGGAGTAACTTGCGCTGCAAGGGCGCAAACAGAATACCCAGCGCCACCGCCCAAAAAATCGCCCCATAGAACGGCAGCAAAATCCAGATAAAGGCAACGGTGACGAAGGCCAGAAGCAGGAGCAGGGTTTTACGTTGCAGACTTGTTTCGTTCATACGCCTTCCATGTCAATAAAACCTGTAGCCGCTGCCGAAGGCTGCGATGGGCTGCGTAGCGGCCCTGCTTCTTGAAAAAGCGAAGGTCCTGCGGCCCTTATCGCAGCCTTCGGCAGCGGCTACAGGTGGAGTCAAATTTAGCCCTGCGCCTCTGCCTCTTCATGCGCATGGCGCAGGCGTTCGCGGCTGTTGGTCAGGTGCAAGCGCATGGCCGCACGGGCGGCGTCGGAGTCCTGGCGGGCAATGGCAGCGTAGATTTCTTCGTGTTCACGGCCCAGGCGGCTCATGTACTGGGCCTGATCATCATGGGCCAGGCTCGCCGAGTTGAGGCGGGTGCGCGGGATAATGCTGGTGCCCAGGTGGTTCATGATGTCGGTGAAATAGCGGTTGCCGGTGGCCAGCGCAATCTGCAGGTGAAACTGGAAGTCCGACGCCACGGCATCACCGTTACGCGCGGTGTTTTCGTTAAGCGCATCCAGGGCGGCACGCATGGCGGCCAACTGCTCCGGGGTGCGACGCTGCGCGGCCAGACCGGCCGACTCGACTTCCAGGCTGATACGCAACTCCAGAATCGCCAGCACGTCGCGCAAGGTCACCACGGTGGCCGGGTCGATACGAAAGCCGCTCGGGCTCGGCGTGTCCAGCACAAACGTGCCGATACCATGGCGCGTCTCGACTTGCCCTGCCGCCTGCAAACGGGAGATCGCCTCGCGCACCACAGTGCGGCTGACGCCATGGGCTTCCATGATCGCGGACTCGGTGGGCAGCTTGTCGCCGCGCTTGAGCAAACCGTCGCGAATTTGCTCGGACAGCACCGTCACCAATTCCTGCGCGAGGCTACGGCGTTTGCGAGGAAGGCGTGGAACGTCAGTGGGGTTTTCCATGGTCAACATTTATCTCGGGGTCTAAGTGCGAACTGCAAGTTATCGCATGATAGCTCATGGCGGTTGTACGATCACCCTTCGCCAGTGAGTTCAGCCACCCCCTGCCCCGATGAAACCCTGATTTGTTTGCTTGACCCTGCATTGACAAAGGCCGCCGAAGGTGTAAATAATCCGACAAAGTTGTACGACAACGGATAACACAACAATAATAATCAGGGAATTCCGTATGACCGCACTCTCTCGCGTTACGCCCCTCGCATACCCCGGTCGAGCCCGATTGCACACGGGCCGATTGCCTGCCGCTTTTGCTGAAGGTCTGTCTGCAGCAAAAGACTCAGCCGCCACAACGGCTTGAGTCAGCGCCCTGACACCAGGGCAACACACACACCGCCTTCACATTGCAGGCCGCTTCTGTCGGTCACGTGAGGACGGCTTTGTCAAAAATGGGAGCACAACAATAATGAGATCTCACAACACCCGTTCATTGATTCTTATGGGGCTGGGCAGCATGTCGTTTACGCTGCCACTGACAGGCATGGCAGAAGGGTTCTTCGACGACACCAAAGCAACCCTTACTCTGCGTAACGCGTACATCAACCGCAACTACACCAACCCGGACTACCCCAATAGCCGCGCCCCGCAAAGCAAGGCCGAAGAATGGACGCAAAACTTCATTCTGGACGTCAAGTCCGGCTTTACCCAAGGTTCCGTCGGTTTCGGGGTGGACGTGCTGGGGATGTACTCGCAGAAACTTGATGGCGGTAAAGGCACCGCAGGTACGCAGTTGCTGCCGACCGGCAGTGATGGCGAACCGGCCAAGAATTTCGGGCGCCTGGGTGTGGCGGCCAAAGCCAAGTTCTCGAACACTGAACTGAAAGTCGGCGAGTGGATGCCGGTGCTGCCGATTTTGCGCTCGGATGATGGTCGCTCACTGCCTCAGACCTTTCGCGGTGCTCAGATCACCTCTAAAGAAATCGCCAACCTGAACCTTTACGGCGGGCAGTTCCGCGCCAACAGCCCACGTAATGACGCGAGCATGGAAGACATGTCGCTCAACGGCAAAGGCGCCTTCACATCAGACCGCTTCAATTTTGCTGGTGGTGATTACACCTTCAATGAAAAGCGCACCCAGGTCGGCGCCTGGTATGCCGAACTGGAAAACATCTACCAGCAGCAATTCCTCAACCTGATCCACAGCCAGCCAGTGGGCGATGTCACCCTGGGCGCGAACCTCGGTTACTTCTGGGGCAAGGAAGACGGCAGCAAACGTGCCGGTGAACTGGACAACAAAACCGCATCAGCCCTGCTCTCGGCCAAATACAAAGGCAACACCCTGTATGTCGGCCTGCAAAGAGTGTACGGCGACGACGGCTGGTTCCGCGTCAACGGCACCAGCGGCGGCACCCTGGCCAACGACAGTTACAACTCCAGCTATGACCTGGCCAAGGAACGTTCCTGGCAAGTGCGCCACGACCTTGATTTCGCCGTACTTGGGGTCCCGGGTCTGACCATGATGAACCGCTATATCAGCGGCAGTAACATCCACACCGCTACCACCACTGACGGCAAAGAGTGGGGCCGCGAATCGGAACTGGCCTACACCGTGCAAAGCGGCACCCTCAAGGACCTGACAGTGCGCTGGCGTAACGCGAGCATCCGTCGCGACTACAGCGCTCATGAATTTGACGAGAACCGTATCTTTATCAGCTACCCGCTGTCGTTGTTGTAACCCGCCCGCTTGTCTCGTGATCAGTTTAAAGATCACGAGGCAAGCTCGCTCCTGCAAAGGGTTGAGGCGTAATGATGGCACTTGGCAAAATCGCGCATTGACAACACCGGCAAGGGCTGTGAATAATCCAAACCAAGTCATACGACAACAGATGACATTAATAAGAAATGCAGGGGTCCTTGATGACTAACACTCGTACTGTCCAAACTCCCTTCAATCGCCTTCTCCTCACCGGTGCCGCGGGTGGTTTGGGGAAGGTGCTGCGCGAAACCCTCAAGCCTTATGCCAAGGTGCTGCGACTGTCTGATATTGCGCCAATGGCCTGCGCAGCCGACAGCCATGAAGAAACCATCGTGTGTGACCTCGCCGACAAACAGGCCGTGCACCAGTTGGTCGAAGGCGTGGACGCCATCCTGCATTTTGGCGGTGTATCGGTTGAACGCCCTTTTGAAGAAATTCTCGGCCCCAACATCAGCGGCGTGTTTCATATTTACGAAGCGGCGCGTCGACACGGGGTCAAGCGTGTGGTGTTTGCCAGCTCTAACCATGTCATCGGTTTTTACCAGCAAAACCAGACACTCGATGCCCGCTCCCCTCGCCGCCCCGACGGTTACTACGGGCTGTCGAAGTCGTATGGCGAAGACATGGCGACCTTTTATTTCGACCGTTATGGCATTGAAACCGTCAGCATCCGCATCGGCTCTTCCTTCCCCGAACCGCAAAACCGCCGAATGATGCACACCTGGCTCAGCTTTGCCGACCTCACGCAGTTGCTCGAACGCGCGCTCTACACGCCGAATGTCGGGCATACCGTGGTCTATGGCGCCTCGAACAATTTGAACGTGTGGTGGGACAACCGCTATGCGGCGCACTTGGGTTTTGCCCCCAAGGACACCTCAGAGATTTACCGCGACAAGGTTGAAGCCCAACCCATGCCGCCCGCCGATGACCCCAGCAGAATTTATCAAGGCGGTGCCTTTGTGGCGGCCGGCCCTTTTGGCGACGAATAAGAACAATAACGACAGGGATCAAGCCGCATGACTGCCGAACTGATTCTCGACGCACGCAATGCCACGGGTGAAAGCCCGGTCTGGAGTGTTGCCGAACAAGCGCTGTACTGGGTTGATATCCCGGCCCGGCGCCTGCACCGCTGGCAGGCCGCCGATGGCTTCAGCCAAAGCTGGGAAGCCCCGCAAATGCTCGCGTGTATAGCCCGAGGCCGCGATGGCCACTGGATTGGCGCAATGGAAAGCGGCGTGTTCACCCTCACGCCCCAGGCCGATGGCCGCCTGAGTACCCGCCTGTTAAGCAGCGTGAACCACGCTCAAGCGGGCATGCGTTTCAATGATGGTCGCTGTGATCGCCAGGGCCGCTTCTGGGCCGGCACCATGCTGCTGGACATGGCCGCAGGGGTGCCCGTCGGTGCGATGTATTGCTATGAAGCCGGGCAACACGAGCCTCTGAAACCGCAGTTGACCGGGTTTATCGTGCCTAACGGCCTGGCGTTCAGCCCGGACGGCCTGACGATGTACCTCTCGGACTCGCACCCGGACGTGCAAAAGATCTGGGCCTTCGATTACGACATCGACACGGCCACCCCACATAACCGCCGCCTGTTTGTCGACATGACACAACATCCCGGCCGCCCAGATGGCGCCGCTGTCGACGCCGACGGCTGCTACTGGATTTGCGGCAACGATGCCGGGTTGATTCACCGGTTTACCCCCGAAGGCAAACTTGACCGCTCGCTGGCCGTCCCGATCAAGAAGCCGGCGATGTGCGCCTTTGGCGGCGCGAATCTGGACACCCTGTTCGTCACCTCGATTCGCCCCGCAGGCGACCTCAGTGACCAACCTTTGGCGGGCGGCGTATTTGCCCTTAACCCTGGTGTTAAAGGGCTGGCGGAGCCCGCGTACACAAGCTGACTGTTTAATCCTGCTGATCCAGAACCTTTAAATAACAAAAACAATATGTGGAGTGACCCATGGATTTCAAACGCACCTTACTCATTGCTGCATTGCCGCTTGCCTTCTGCCTGTCGGGCGTAGCCCAGGCCGAAATCAAGATCAAATTCGCTGAAGTTCACCCGGTCGGCTATCCGCCGGTAGTGGCTGAACAAGAGATGGGCAAAAAGCTGGCGGCGCAAAGCAACGGCGACATTTCGTTCAAGATGTTTGCCGGTGGCGTGCTCGGTTCCGAGAAAGAAGTGGTTGAACAGTTGCAGTCTGGCGCCGTGCAAATGACCCGTGTCAGCCTCGGCATCCTGGGCCCGGTGGTGCCGGAAACCAATGCCTTCAACCTGCCTTTCGTGTTCCGCGATCAAGCGCACATGCGCAAAATCATCGACGGCGAAATCGGCCAGGAGATGCTCGACAAAATCACTAACTCCGACTTCAACATGGTCGCTCTGGCGTGGATGGACGGCGGTACCCGCAACCTCTACACCAAAAAACCCGTACGCGAGATAGCCGACCTCAAAGGCATGAAGATCCGCGTGCAAGGCAACCCGGTGTTTATCGACACCATCAATGACATGGGCGGTAACGGCATTGCCATGGCCACCGGCGAGATCTTCAGCGCCCTGCAGACGGGCGTGATTGATGGCGCCGAAAACAACCCGCCGACGTTCCTTGAACACAACCACTATCAGAACGCCAAGTACTTCACCTGGACTGACCATTTGATCCTGCCGGAACCCATCGTGATTGCCAAAACCACGTGGAACAAGCTCAACCCTGAGCAACAGGCACTGGTGCAGAAACTGGCCCGCGAAGCGCAGATGGAAGAGCGCGTGATCTGGGATAAAAAGTCGGCCGAGAGTGAAGCCAAACTCAAAACCGCCGGTGTGGAGTTCATCACTCTCACCCCGGACCAGAAAAAAGCCTTCTACGACGCCACCCAACCGGTTCGTGACAAATACGGCGCCAATTACAAAGAGCTGATCTCGCGTATCGAAGCTGTTCAGTAAGCCTGTCCGATAACGCCGCGGTGGCGGGCGCTAGCCCGTTCACCGCCACAGGGGTGAGCCTCCATGAAAAATGCCGTGCTGCGTTTTAACGACTTTCTGTACAGGGTCTGTATTGCGATCGCCGGGTTGTCGGTGTTGACCATGACCCTGATCATCCCTTGGGGCATTTTCGCCCGTTACGTGCTGGGCTCAGGGTCCAGCTGGCCAGAACCCACCGCCATTTTGTTGATGGTGGTGTTTACCTTCTTCGGTGCGGCAGCCAGCTATCGCGCAGGCGCACACATGGCCGTGGCCATGGCGGTTGAGCGCATGCCGCTGCACGTGCGCAAACCGGTGGCGGTGCTGGTGCAAATCCTGATGGTCATCGTCTGCCTGTTCATGGCGGTCAAGGGCTTCAAACTCTGCGCCACCACCTGGAACCAATTTCTCGGCGAAATGCCGTCCATGCGGGTCGGCATTTCGTACCTGCCCATCCCCATCGGCGGCTTGATCACGCTGATCTTTGTCCTGGAAAAGCTCTTCCTGGGCGACCAGAGCCACCGCCGTGTTGTGCGGTTCGACATCGTAGAAGCCAGCGAAGAGGCCGTATAAATGGACGCTTTGGTACTGTTGGGCAGCTTTGTTGCGCTGATTCTGATTGGCATGCCAGTGGCTTACGCGCTGGGCCTGTCGGCGTTGATCGGCGCCTGGTGGATTGAAATTCCGTTCGACGCGCTGATGATTCAAGTGGCCGGCGGCGTGAACAAATTCTCGCTGCTGGCGATCCCGTTCTTCGTTCTGGCGGGCGCGATCATGGCCGAAGGCGGCATGTCGCGTCGGCTGGTCGCCTTCGCCGGGGTGCTGGTGGGCTTTGTGCGCGGCGGCCTGTCGCTGGTCAACATCGTGGCCTCGACCTTCTTTGGCGCCATCTCGGGCTCGTCGGTGGCCGACACCGCCTCGGTGGGGTCAGTGTTGATCCCGGAAATGGAGCGTGCGGGCTACCCTCGCGAGTTCTCTACGGCGGTGACGGTCAGCGGCTCGGTACAGGCCCTGCTCACCCCGCCGAGCCACAACTCGGTGCTGTACTCGCTGGCGGCCGGTGGCACGGTGTCAATTGCTTCGCTGTTTATGGCCGGGATCATGCCGGGGCTGTTGCTCAGTGCGGTGATGATGGGCCTGTGCATGATCTTTGCGCGCAAGCGCAACTACCCCAAGGGCGAAGTGATCCCGCTGAAAAAGGCCCTGAAAATCGCCGGTGACGCGCTGTGGGGGCTGATGGCCATGGTCATCATCCTGGGCGGTATTTTGTCGGGGATTTTTACGGCCACCGAGTCGGCGGCCATTGCGGTGCTTTGGTCGTTCTTCGTGACCATGTTTATCTACCGCGACTACAAGTGGCGCGACCTGCCCAAGTTGATGCACCGGGCGGTACGGACGATTTCCATCGTGATGATCCTGATCGGTTTTGCCGCCAGCTTCGGTTACATCCTGACGCTGATGGAAATCCCGATGAAAATCACCACGGCGTTCCTGACCCTGTCGGATAACCGCTACGTGATCCTGATGTGCATCAACGTCATGTTGTTGCTGCTGGGCACGGTGATGGACATGGCGCCGCTGATTTTGATCCTGACGCCGATTTTGCTGCCGGTGATCATCGGTATCGGCGTTGATCCGGTGCACTTCGGCATGATCATGCTGGTGAACCTGGGCATCGGGCTGATTACCCCGCCGGTAGGTGCCGTGCTGTTTGTCGGTGCGGCGGTGGGCAAAGTCACGATTGAAAGCACCGTTAAAGCTCTGCTGCCGTTCTACCTGGCGTTGTTCGGCGTGCTGATGCTGGTGACCTACGTACCGGCCATCTCGCTGTGGCTGCCAAGCCTGGTGTTGTAACCCCGCCCTCTGTAGGAGGGAGCTTGTCTCGCGATCTTTTGATCCTTTAAAAGATCGCGAGGCAAGCTCGCTCCTACAGTGCGTATTTATCCAGCCAAGGAGGCTGGTTGCTTATGTCTGCTCCTGCTCTGTTTCCCCGTCATGTTGCGGTGTTGATTCTGGTGCTGCTGGCCTGTGCCTTTGCCGGGAACCACATCGCTGCGCGTATTGCTTTCGACCACGACACCGGCCTGTTGCTGGCGATTCTGTGCCGCGCCGGGGTCACCTTGCTGGTGCTGACGGCCCTGGTGGTCTGGCAACGCGAACGGCCTCGCCTGACCGCTGCCAACTGGCGCTGGCAACTGTTGCTGGGCCTGTTGATTGCAGCGCAAAGCTTTTTTCTCTATTCAGCGGTGGCGCGCATTCCCGTCGCGCTGGCGTTGCTGATCGGCAATATGGCGCCGATTCTGCTGGTGTTGCTGACATGGGCGCTGGGCGGCGCTGCGCCTACCCGCCGCGCAGCCCTGCTGATGGGCCTGATCATGTGCGGCCTGGTGTTTGCGCTGGACGTGCCCGAGCGTCTGGCCAATCAGGGCAGCACCGAGGCGCAATGGCTGGAAGGTATTCTGTTTGGCTTTGGTGCCGCCTCGGTGTTCGCCTGTGCGCTGTGGATCACCGATCACAAATTGTCGAGCCTGCGCGGCTCCGTGCGCAGCATGCTGACCATGCTGATTGTGTTCAGCGCCGCCACACTGGCCGGGATCAGCGGCGTGCTGCCCGGTGGCGTGTCGTTGCCCAGTTCGTCCACCGGCTGGACCGCCCTCGCCTGCCTGGTCACCTTGTATGGCTTCGGGTTCTGCTTGCTGTTTATCTGCATGACGCGCTTGAACATGGCGCAAAACGCCCCGGTGATGAACGTTGAGCCCGTGGCGAGCCTGCTGTTTGGCTGGCTGATCTTGGAGCAGGTGCTCAGTAATGGCCAGGTGATCGGCGGGCTGATTGTGGTCGCCGGGATCGTCATGCTGGCCTTGCAACGCACGGCGCGGTAAGCCAGGTTCGGGTTTTTAGATCCAGATCAATAAGTGCGCCCAAAGGCTCGACTACCATCGCGCCTTTTTGCGAAAGACCCGACCATGCGCCTTGCTCCACCCGAACTCCTCGCCCCTGCGGGCACCCTGAAAAACATGCGCTACGCCTTCGCCTATGGCGCGGACGCGGTTTACGCTGGCCAGCCGCGTTACAGCTTGCGGGTGCGCAACAACGAGTTTGACCACGACAACCTGGCCATCGGCATTCGCGAGGCCCAGGCCCAAGGCAAACGCTTTTACGTGGTGGTCAACATCGCCCCGCACAACGCCAAGCTGCGCACCTTCCTCAAGGACCTGGAGCCGGTGATTGCCATGGGCCCGGATGCGCTGATCATGTCCGACCCCGGGCTGATCATGCTGGTGCGCCAGCACTTCGCGCAGATGCCGATTCATTTGTCGGTGCAGGCCAACACGGTGAACTGGGCCAGTGTTGAGTTTTGGCGCCAGCAAGGCTTGAGCCGGATTATTCTGTCCCGCGAGCTGTCGCTGGAAGAGATCGAAGAAATCCGTCTGCAGGTGCCGGACATGGAGCTTGAGATTTTCGTCCATGGTGCGTTGTGCATGGCCTACTCCGGCCGTTGCCTGCTGTCCGGCTACATGAACAAGCGCGACGCCAATCAAGGCAGTTGCACCAACGCGTGTCGCTGGAAGTACGAAGCCAAGCCCGCCACAGAAAACGAACTGGGCAATGTGGTGAAAGTGGTTGAGCCGACCCTCGGCCGGGGCGCGCCGACCGACGAAGTGTTTGTGCTGCACGAAAGCAACCGCCCGGACGAATCCATGTCGGCATTCGAGGACGAGCACGGCACCTACATCATGAACTCCAAAGACCTGCGCGCGGTGCAACACGTGGCTCGCCTGACAGAGATGGGCGTGCATTCGCTGAAGATTGAGGGGCGGACCAAGTCGCACTTTTACTGTGCGCGGGCGACGCAGGTCTACCGCAAGGCGATTGATGATGCGGTGGCCGGCCGTGAGTTCGACCGCAACTTGATGAATGATCTGGAGTCATTGGCGCAGCGCGGCTACACCGAAGGCTTTTTGCGTCGGCATGTGCATGACGAATACCAGAATTATCTGCACGGCAGTTCTCTGTCACACCGCCAGCAGTTTGTCGGTGAGTTGACCGGCGAGCGACGCAAAGGCCTGGCCGAGGTCAAAGTCAAAAACCGTTTTGCCGTGGGCGATCACCTGGAGTTGATGACTCCACGCGGCAATTACCACTTTGACCTGGACCAATTGCATAACACGGCAGGATTGCCGATCGAAGTCGCGCCGGGTGATGGGCACACGGTTTACTTGCCGATCCCCGAACAGGTGGACCTGAGCTATGCCCTGCTGATGCGTGATTTGACGGTGAGCGAAAGCCTAGAGAGAGCGCTGTAAACCTGTAGTCGCTGCCGCAGGCTGCGATCTTTTAAAGATCAAAAGAACGCAGCCTGCGGCAGTTCCTACAGACTATTTAGCCCTTGAACACTTCATCCAGCAGGTTGTGCATGGCGGTGAAGGCGCGGTGCGCGGTCTTGGCGTCGTACATCATTTTGCCGGGTACGTTGGCGTGCGGGTCGGTGAACGAATGCACTGCGCCGCCATAGCTGGTCAACTGCCAGTCCACTGCGGCCGCATTCATCTCGGCTTCAAAAGCCGGCAATTGCTCATGGGGCACCAACGGGTCTGACGCACCGTGCAGCACCAAAACAGAGCCGGTGATGTTGTTGGCGTCTGCCGGGTTTGGCGTATCCAGCGAGCCATGGAACGACACCGCAGCCTTGAGCGCAGCGCCATCACGGGCCAGTTCCAGCGAACAACACCCACCAAAGCAGAAACCAAAGGTCGCCAATTGCTGGCTATCGACCTTGGCCTCAGTTTGCTCTTTGAGCACCGCGTAGGCCGCCTGCATGCGCTTGCGCAGCAAGGCACGGTCATTTTTCAGCGGCATCATGGCAGCGCCGGCTTCATCACCGTTGGCGGGACGAACGCCTTGGCCGTACAGGTCCGCAATCAGCACCACATAGCCTTGTTCAGCGACCTTTTTGGCGATGTCCTCGGCCCCTGCGCTGACGCCCATCCAGTTCGGTGCCATCAGCAAACCCGGCAGCGACTCTTCGCGGCTTGGGTCATACGCCAGGCGGCTTTCGTAAGCTTGGCCATCGATTTGATAGACCACAGAACTGACCGTAATTGATTTCATTAAAAACTCCCGAATTCAAAGCAAAAAAAACCCGCCGAAGCGGGTTTTTTATAGACGTGTTACACGGACAACTCAACTAACAACTTATTTAGGCGACGGACATACGCCGCCGGATCTTTGAGGCTGTCACCAGCCGCCAGGGCAGCCTGGTCGAAGAGGATGTGCGACAGGTCGTCAAAACGCTCTTCGCTCTGCTCCGCATCCAGTTTTTCGATCAGCGGGTGAGCCGGGTTGAATTCAAAGATCGGCTTGGAGTCCGGCACTTTCTGACCGCTGGCTTCAAGGATCTGGCGCATTTGCAGGCCCAGGTCTTGTTCACCAATCGCCAGAATGGCTGGCGAATCGGTCAGGCGGTGCGAAACACGCACTTCGCTGACGCTTTCACCCAGCGCAGTCTTGATGCGCTCAACCAGACCTTCTTTGGCCTTGGCCACTTCTTCTGCGGCTTTTTTGTCCTCTTCGGAGTCCAGGTTGCCCAGATCGAGATCACCGCGCGCCACGTCAACAAAGCTCTTGCCGTCGAACTCGGTCAGGTAGCTCATCAGCCACTCGTCGATACGGTCGGTCAGCAGCAGCACTTCGATGCCTTTCTTGCGGAAGACTTCCAGGTGCGGGCTGTTTTTGACCTGAGCGTAAGTTTCGCCGGTCAGGTAGTAGATCTTGTCCTGGCCTTCTTTGGCACGTGCCAGGTACTCGGCCAGAGAAACCGTTTGCTCTCCGTCATCACCGTGGGTCGACGCAAAGCGCAGCAGACCGGCGATTTTTTCTTTGTTGGCGAAATCTTCTGCCGGACCTTCTTTGATGACCTGGCCGAAGTTTTTCCAGAAGCCCTGGTATTTCTCTGGCTCGTTCTTCGCCAGTTTTTCCAGCATGTCCAGAACACGCTTGGTCAGCGCCGACTTCATGGAGTCGATGATCGGGTCTTTCTGCAGGATTTCACGCGACACGTTCAGCGACAGGTCGTTGGAATCAACCACACCTTTGATGAAGCGCAGGTACAGCGGCAGGAACGACTCAGCCTGATCCATCACGAATACGCGCTGTACATACAGCTTCAGGCCTTTAGGCGCTTCACGCTGGTACAGGTCGAACGGTGCACGGGCCGGAACATAGAGCAGCGAGCTGTATTCGAGCTTGCCTTCAACCTTGTTGTGGCTCCAGGCCAGCGGGTTCTCGTAGTCGTGGGCAATGTGCTTGTAGAACTCCTGATATTCCTCGTCCTTCACTTCAGTGCGAGGACGGGTCCACAGGGCGCTGGCGCGGTTAACGGTTTCCCATTCCAGTGCCGGTGCTTCTTCACCTTCGGCTGCGGCCTGCTCTTTAGGCAGTTCGATCGGCAAGGCGATGTGGTCGGAGTATTTTTTAATGATGTTGCGCAGGCGCCAGCCATCGGCGAACTCTTCGTCGCCAGACTTGAGGTGCAGAACGATCTTGGTGCCGCGAGAGGCTTTTTCGACGTTCTCAACTTCGAACTCGCCCTCGCCTTTGGAAGACCAGTGCACGCCTTCGCTGGCAGGTGTACCGGCGCGGCGGCTGTACACGTCAACTTTGTCAGCAACGATAAAGGCCGAGTAGAAGCCCACACCGAACTGGCCGATGAGGTTCGAGTCTTTCTTTTGATCGCCCGACAGGTTTTTCATGAAATCGGCGGTGCCGGACTTGGCAATCGTACCCAGGTGGGCGATCACGTCGTCACGGTTCATGCCAATACCGTTGTCTTCGAGGGTGACGGTTTTAGCGTCCTTGTCGAAGCTCACACGGATTTTAAGTTCGTCGCCGCCTTCCAGCAGTTCTGGTTTGGACAGCGCTTCAAAACGTAATTTGTCGACAGCATCAGAGGCGTTCGAGATCAATTCGCGAAGGAAGATTTCCTTGTTGGAATACAGCGAATGGATCATGAGGTGCAACAGTTGCTTGACCTCGGTCTGGAAGCCCAGGGTTTCCTTTTGAGTTTCCACGCTCATTGTTATCAAACTCCGATTAGATGGCATGAGCCACGCCCAAGAGGGTTAGCGGCGGGATGTGATGAAAGTTGGGGCCTGAACTCTGGATTTCAAGGCCTGACACTTTTTACCAATAGATTCTGTGCAATCGGCACTACTTATATATCTGCATGATGATGGAACTTAAGTACCGCGGGCTGGCTCAAACGCCCCGTAGAACTACTCACAAGGAGAAACATCCCATGCGTAATACCGTTGCTGTTGCCTTGATGCTGGCCGCTTCCCTGGGCCTTGCTGCTTGCGATAAAAAATCCGAAGACAAAGCCCAGGACGCTAATCAGCACGCAGAACAAGCTCAACAAAAAATGTCTGAAGCGCAAGACAAGGTAAACGACGCTGCTAAAGAGAACGCTGAGGCGGCTAAAGCCCAAGCTGAATCCAATGAAGCAGCAGCAAAAGAAGCCGCTCAGGATGCTCCAGCGGCTGAAAGCAAGTAATTCGCTGTAGCTGACCTTGTAGGAGCGAGCTTGCCTCGCGATCTTTTGATC